>JBBDZV010000110.1:2255-10198 GCA_040900005.1 Saccharimonadales bacterium (SeqCode) | reverse complement strand
ATAAGAAGTAGCCGTGAATAAAGGATTCCACGCCCCCCACTACGGTTCGTTCCGCGACCCGGCCGGCTTTGTATTTGAGCAGGATAGTGTCCTTTATCGGCAAGTGAATAAAGCCGGCCAAGCTGACTACGACTCCTTTATGCAAAGCGGTCTTTATGAGCAATTGGTAGGCGAAGGCTTGATAGTCCGGCACGAGGAAGTGGCCGATACGGCCGGTTTTAAACCCGACGGTCGCCGCTATAAGATTATACGTCCGGAGCGCGTGCCCTTCATATCTTACCCTTATGAGTGGTCATTCTCACAGCTCAAAGATGCGGCCCTGCTGACGTTGCGACTGCAGAAGTTAGCCTTAGCCCAAGGTATGATTTTAAAAGATGCCAGCGCCTTTAACGTACAGTTCGTAGGCATCAAACCGATATTCATAGATACCTTATCATTCAAGACTTACGAAGCCGGGCGGCCCTGGGAAGCCTATAAACAGTTCTGTGAGCACTTTGTGACCACTTTGACTTTGGCATCGTATGGCACCCCGGACTCTATAAAGACACTAAGGGTGTTTTTAGACGGCATACCGCTGAGTGTAGCCGCGGCGTGGCTACCCAAGCGGGCTAAGCGACGCTGGGGGACCCTGAGCCATATCTACCTGCACGCGGCCTCTCAAAGGCGCTATGATAACAACGCCGCTAAATCGGCAGCCAAACCCCGCCGAGTCAGTGCCATGGCCCTGAATGGTCTGCTGAGTAGCCTGGAGAATACGGTGCAAAAACTAGACACACCTAAAAAGGATACCGAATGGGGGGATTATTATAACGACACCAACTACACCGATTCCGCCTTCAAAGCTAAAAAGAAAATCGTGGCCCAGCTACTGGCTGACATCAAACCCTTGCCAAAGACCGTGTGGGATCTGGGGGCCAATGACGGTACCTTCAGCGAACTGTCAGCGGCTGCCGGTGCCTATACGGTCGCTTTTGACATAGACCCCAACGCTGTGAATCGTAATTATCTAAACAGTCGCGGTGTCGAGATAGACACCAGGCTTTTACCCTTGAGTCAGGACTTGGCCAATCCCAGTCCCTCCCTTGGCTGGGCCCATACCGAGCGGCTGTCGTTACAGAGTCGCGGTCCGGCCGACGCCGCCATAGCTCTGGCGTTGGTACATCATCTGGCTATCGGTAATACCCTGCCCTTTGGCTCGATTGCCGATTTCTTTGCCAAAATATCCAAATACTTAATTGTAGAGTTCGTGCCCCGGGAGGACTCCAAAGTACAGCTGCTGCTTCGCCGCCGAGTCCAGAAATTTCCAGAATATACTATCGAAAATTTTGAGGACGCATTTGAGCGCAAGTTCATTTTAGTTAAACGTAGCCCTATCCCCGGCAGCCACCGCGTTATATACTTATATAAAGCCAAAACGCTTAATAATGGTAAAACTACTGCGAAAAGATAAAAATGCTTTCCCAATCAGCCTAAAAAACGGCTTGCAAAGGCTGGCTTACCGCTTGAGCCGCACTAGCTTGCCGGAGGTGATGTTTGTAGCCACTTTGATACTGGTTAGGTGGTATCAGAACTCTGACTTTCAGTACCCAAGTGAAATATTTCTACCCTTGATTCTGTTTTCGATTTTAGCTAGTGCAGTTTATTACGGCTATAAGTCAATATTTGGGCCAGGGCTGGCGGCTCATGGTGCTGCGCTGCTTCTGAGCTATGGACTATACAGCTACGGTCATATTGCTAATTACGGTTACGTCCAGCAAATATTGGCTATAATTCCGGACGGCTTGGCTACCCCCTTCACAAAAAGCCTAATTGTGGCGACGTTGATGGCTGTGTTCAGCGGTTTGGTGGGCTGGATGGCTGAACGCTTAAGCTTAAAATACCGCAGCCTTCAGGCTCTTCAACCGCTGAAGGTTGTTTTGTTTGCCGTTGCCTTCCTGTTTGCGCTTCAGCTGGTTCGGGTTGGCAACCGGCTTGCGCAAATAGATAGCCAGGTGGGTTACCGGCCCCCAGCCCCGGTGCTTCCAGCTCCAGCAACTCCGGTGAATAGCCAGAAACCGGATATCTATTACCTTGTGTTTGACCGCTATACCAATGTCGAAAGTCTAAAAGCTATTTATGGGTTCGATAATTCCCCGCTGATGGATTTTTTGAAGCAGCAAGGGTTTACTAACCGGAAAGAGGCTTACTCCAACTATCCTTACACGATGCCTTCAATCGTGTCGACTCTAAGCATGGATTACCTGGGCGGCCTGGAGACCAAATTCGGCCACACTTCCAAGTGGCAGACCGGGTTCCCCTATAGGAACATTCTAAAGAACCCACCGTTACTCAAAATCTTGAAAAGCAATGGCTACAGCTATAACCTGCTAAGCTCGTGGTCAGATTACTCCCGTATCGGCATAAAAGCCGACAACCGTCCCACCCAGTCGTTCAGGTTGAGTGTGCCCGGTAAAGAGTTTTACTTGAGCGATCTGGAGAGGGATATATTGAATAAGAGTATCTTTTCGCCCTGGCTCAAAAAAGGTCTGACAGTCGGCAGTAAAAAAATTATCAAATACGATCTGGATCGTAACCCTGGCGAGAATTTTGAAGCTCAGATGGAGGCTCTGCGTGGACTATCAGCCGATGGCCCTCAATCAAAGCCACAGTTTACTTTTGCCCACATCCTGGCCCCTCACGACCCCTACGTGTTTGACCAAAACGGCAATACTCCTACCTACGACCCCAATCGTACTGATAACGGCCTTGACGAGAAGCAAAAATATTTGAACGAGCTAGTCTATATCAATAAGCGCATAATGGAGCTGGTGGCTCACATTCGTAGCACCTCACCCGATTCTGTAGTTGTCATCCAGTCTGACGAGGGCTCTTACCCCAAACAGTTCCGCCATGAGCTGTCGGCTAGCAATTACTATGACCCGGCGAAGCTGCCCGTCGCTCAAATGAGGCAGAAGATGGGCATATTGGCCAGCTACTACCTGCCGGGCGTCGAGAAGCAAAAACTGGAAAAACTTGACTCGTCTACCAACACTTTCCGGCTGGTGCTTAACGAATATCTAGGCTACGACTTACCGATGCTGCCGGCCTGTCACTATGCCTCCGGCAACAAGTTCGTCATCTATGACTTCACTCTAATAACTGAAAAACTAACCGGCCGGGCGGCCTCCCCTGCCTGCCAACAACTATAAGCCTCCAATTATGGGCAAAAGACGTGCTAAAAAACTCTTACCTCGCCGCAGAGGGCTAACAGCGGCCATCCTGGCTGCCGGGTTGGCTGGTGTTATAACAGCGGCAACTTTAATATATAAAGATATGGAAGACCAGATTCAGCCACGACCGTCACATGGCAATAAGGCCGTAACTATATCTGACGAGCAGGCTCGTCTCCAAAGAGCCAGACAGACTAAGCTTGCCGAGCAGATCAATTCCCTGATAGCCGACAGGCCGGGCGTCAGCTTCTCGGTAGCCGTATTCGACCTTCAAAGCGGGGACTTGATGCGGTTCGGTGCCACCGGCCCCACCCGCGCCGCTAGTACGGCCAAGCTCCTGTGTGCCGCAATGTTTTTGCGCGACTCAGAAACTGGCAAAGCCTTTCTTAATGAAAGATTGGGCGGTCAGACGGCTCTATACCAGGTAAGGCAGCTGATAAACAAAAGCGACCAAGCCGCTTGGGACTTGCTGCGCGATAGATTGGGCCGTCCAGCTATAAAAGCCTACGCCCACGGCTTGGGATTGACTAGTTATGACACTGATAACGAAGTTATCTCGGCATCGGACATGGCTCAGTTCCTTAAAAAGCTTTACGAGGGTGAACTGCTGACCAAGGCCAACTCTCAACGGCTTCTATCGTTTATGCGTAACACTAACTATGAGCAATATATCCCGCCGGCCGTGCCAAATGGCTACGCGGTGTACCACAAGGTTGGTTTTATTGAGAACTATCTCAATGACGCGGCCATAATAGTGGGAGAGCGTAGGGAGTTAGTCTTGGTAATTTATACCCGCACAGCTGGCAAAGTTGACTACCCTGGCAGAGCCAAGGACATGCAGACCATAGCCCGGGCCCTAATTCAGACTTACGAGGAAGAATAGTATGAGCAAAAACCGCAAAAACCGGCTATCAAAATTACAAAAGCAACTCCGACCAGCAATGGTAGTTTTGGCGTGTTTAGTGGTTGGCGGTATCTTGTGGTTATACCGAGATAAGCCGGCGTTGACCGACAGTGTTCTTCCGGGCCCTTCTCAGAAGGTTGAAGATAGGCCCCGGGCTACGGGCGATAAAGCCGGCAGATCTCCGAATTTTGATAAAGATCAATACTCCGTCGACGACCCAACCAGCCTGTGGGCAGTAGTTAACAAAGGTCGGAAACTGCCCGCTGACTACGTACCCGCATCGCAGGGCAGCCCCAATGTAATGAAGAAATCCTCGGGTATCTTGCTGCGCTTTGCGGCGGTCTCCCAGCTAGAATCACTGTTTGCTGCAGCCCATAAATCTAACTTGAGGCTGGTACTGGTCAGCGGCTACCGGTCATATAGCACTCAATCCAGTCTGTACGCCGGTTATGTGGCCAGAGACGGCCAGGCGATGGCCGATACCTATAGCGCCCGGCCGGGTCACAGTGAGCACCAAACTGGATTAGCCGCCGATATCGGTGGCTCAAGCCGGACTTGCGAGCTGGAGCAGTGCTTTGGCGGTACAGCTGAAGGGAAGTGGCTGGCTGATAACTCCTACGAGTATGGATTCGTCATACGCTATAAAAAGGGTCAGGAAAAATTGACCGGCTATAGTTACGAACCCTGGCACCTGCGTTTTGTGGGGGTTCAACTGGCTGCACAAATTCAAAAAAATGGTCAGACACTGGAACAATTCTTTGGGCTGCCGGCCTTCCCTATCTACACAGAAGATCCGTACCGCCTGAGTGCCAATCGCTAGACACTAGGGTTTATCTCGTGGCCGCCGAATTTGTTGCGAATAGCCGCCAGCAACTTAGTGGCAAACGTAATCTCACCTTTTTGACTGGACAGGCGAACGTCAAAGGAAGCTTGGACGGAAGGCATATCAATCCCTAGGGTTTTGGCCGTCTCAAGCGCCCAGCGGGCTTCGCCGGATTCGGCAACTACTCCGTCAATACCTTTCATATCCGGGTTTTCGGCCAGCGCTTGCCGGGCCAGCTCATTTAACAGCGACTGGACTATACTGCCATGCTGCCAAACCTGCCCGACCTGGGCCAGATCCATATCTTTAAAGGGCCCTTCCTTTAGCATCCTATAACCTTCAGCGTAAGATTCCATCATGCCGTACTCAATGGCGTTATGAACCATCTTGACGTAGTGTCCACTGCCGGCCGGGCCGAAGTGTGCCCAGCCATCCACCGGCGCTAAGGCATCCAAGATAGGTTTTATAATTTTCACAGCCTTTTCGTCACCACCAACCATCATGGCGTAACCAGCCTCTCTTCCCAGGATTCCGCCGCTGGTGCCGATATCGACAAAGTATGTGTTTTTTTCATGGGCAACCTTGGCTCGCTCTACGGAACGATTAAAGTTTGAATTGCCGCCGTCTATCAGCACCGATCCTTCCGGCATCAAAGGCAGGACCTGGTTGAAGTGGGCATCGGTCACGCTTTCGGGCAGCATCAACCAAACCACGACTGGGTCCAGCTGACTGACCAGCGTTCTATAATTTGTGGCACTCTGAGCCCCTAGTTTTACTGCCGCTTGCACAGGTTCAGGGCTGCGGTTCATGACAACGACTTGCTGACCATTCTCGATTAGTCTTGCCACCATATTTCCGCCCATACGCCCCAGGCCGCTAAAACCTATTTTCATAACCCTGACCCTCCTTTATAGTCGTTAAAAATGGTTAGTTTCCCGGCTTGCTTCAGAGCTTGCGCTGGCTGCTTCTCAATTGGTAGCTTCTTACCAAGCTTATCAAGCTCCGGGTGTTTCGCCTCCCCTGAAGCGTATACAACGGCTTCATCAAGCTTGGCTATGGCTGCCGGTGTAATGGTAATTCGTTTATATTTACCGGCATCATAGCCAACGGCTAACTCCCCCGATTTTACAGCTTTGCTTCCCGGTAGTATTCCAGCGGTATGACCATCTTCGCCTATTCCGAATAAACCGATGGTGTAGCTGGCTTGCTGTGTTTGGGTCTTTAGTAGGTCCGCAAAATTTTCAACTGTTGTTTGCATATCATGACCGCTTAACACAGGCCTGCGTGTTGCCCCAGGTAGGTGCAAACCGGCGTTTTGCAGTTGAAGCCAGTTAGAATCTGGGTGTCCCACCGGACCGTAGCGTTCGTCAGTTAGGGTCAAAGTTAAGCTGCCCAGCTGATCTACCGGTAGTTTGAGCGCAGTTTTTATCGCTACCGTCATAGCCGACCCCCCCGGAATTAGCCAGAGAACTTTTTTGCCAGGCCCTAACTGGGCGGCTATAACTTCTGTTAGCCAATCGCTGACAATCTCACTATTGGTGGTTTTTTGGAAAGATAGTTTCACGGATTAGTCTGTGGATAAATAATTTAATTGGTATCTCTAAAATTATATAGCAAATCAACGTCACGACCTGGGGAAAGCCTGAGCATAAGGAGGTCTAATTGTAAGAATGCTAACAAGTAGAGAGCGAAACTATTCACAGATGGCGTTAAGCGTGAGCGTTAGTATGAGCTTGTTAACGTAAATTTAAAGGGAGCGTGATCCATGAAAAGGCACTTCGCATTATCGGGCACAAAACATCAAGAACGAGAAATGCAAAAATATTACATACTGACAAGACCGACTAAACTATCCGATTTGACGATTGACGACCTATTCGATGATTCTGATTACGGTCAAAACGACTGGAGAAAGAAATCCCGTGAGCTTCAAAGGCGGCGGTGGCAGCGCCTTGAGGACAGCATGATATAAAAGCTCTTCTTGTTCCAAAGAGCGCACCTTAATTTTTGTATCGAACCGCTGTTTCAGCTCATTTTACAAGAGGCGGAAGCTGAAGCAGGTCGGGTTGATAAACCGGAAAAAGACGGTCCTTACCTGACGCTGTGGCATAAATATGAGCCCAGTTAATTAAAATAAGTACAGGTTATCAAGGGCCGTTCTTTTATTTTTTAAAGCGGTGACGAACCAATAGTTTGTGTATCTCTACAACGCCCAGGACAGCCACGGCCATCGCCCCGCAGGCCCACCATATAAAGCTATCGCTCGTCAGCTCAATGCCAAAAGCTTCGGCTAGCGGCCCGAACATAACCAACAGTTGTAGAACAACTGATACCAGCAAGCCTACGCTTAGGCCGAAGTTAGGCCTTTTCAAGCCTTGTAAGAATGAGCGGCTTTCGCTTCGGGCATTAAGGGCGTTCGCCCACTGAGCAACTATTAGCATCATGAAAGCTATGGTTTGGATGGCGGGCACGTCATACCCTCTGTCGAGCAGGATTTTAACCGCCACGAGCGTAACAATAGCCATGGTCAGGGCTACCAGAATCATCCTGTGCACCAGGACACGTGATAGTATCGGTTCCTTAGGTTTACGAGGTGGTTTCTTCATGTGATCTTCTTCGGCCGCCTCAAGACCCAGCGGTAGGGCGATGGTACTGTCGGTGACGATGTTTATCCAAAGAATCTGAACCGCCGTTACCGGCAATGGCAGGCCTACCAGCAAAGCGCCTATCATCGTCAGAACTTCCCCTAAGTTGGTCGAAAGCAAATAAAACAGCATTCGACGGATATTGTCATAAATGAGGCGGCCCTCGGCAACAGCTTTGATTAAGGAAGCGAAATTGTTATCAAGCAGAACTATACCGCTGGTATCCTTGGCAATATCGCTGCCCGAACCCATCGCTACCCCCACGTGAGCACTTCTTAGGGCTGGCACATCATTAACTCCGTCCCCTGTCATAGCCGTAATCTCGGTAGACTTTAGGGCCTTTAGAATGCTGAATTTTTGTT
>JBBDZV010000110.1:0-2155 GCA_040900005.1 Saccharimonadales bacterium (SeqCode) | reverse complement strand
GTCATAGCCGTAATCTCGGTAGACTTTAGGGCCTTTAGAATGCTGAATTTTTGTTGCGGCAGAACACGGGCAAAGACGTTTTTTAACTTCAGGACTTTAGCTAGTGCTTCCAGGGTTTTGGGGAGTTCACTCGCAGCTGTAACCTGATCCTGGGGGGTAGCCAGCCCCACTTGTTGGGCGACATGGTTAGCGGTCTCAAAATGATCGCCAGTCACCATCTTTACCTTTATTCCAGCCCCCAGGGCTTCGGCTACGGCTGTCGCCGCTTCTGACCGTATCTCATCGGCAAAAGCGATTAAGCCGACAAACTCTAGCTTTCTGGTTTTAATAGTCTCTAGTTTCTGGGGAAGCGTGGCCACGGACAGGCGGGCAATCGCCAGCACCCTATAGCCCTTCGCCGTATAATTGCCCAGATAGCTTTCGGCTTCCTTCTTATGGGCCGGTGAGAGGCTAGAGCGGTTTATGATATGCTCCGGAGCCCCTTTTAGATAAATAGCATAGCTGGCGCCTTCTTTCCAGCCAGCACCGCTCATGCGCAGAGTTTGCTCGAATGGGTAGGCTTTTAGGGCTTGCAAGGCATTGGGATGCTGGGCATACTCGCTGGTAGCTTTATCTAATGGGTCAGAACTTGTGGGGGTACCCAGGCTCTTGGCAATAGCCTGCTTAGTGGCCTTATCATCAACCGGCCAATGCTCCACGACATGCAGGCGGTTCTTGGTCAAAGTTCCGGTCTTATCCGTAACGATTACGGTCACTAGACCGATATCTTCGATAGCCTTAAAATTGCGTACCAAGGCTTGTTTCTTGGCCATTCGACGCATACCCAGAAGGATTACTACGGTAAGGGCAACCGGCAGTCCCTCGGGTACTGCGGCCACGCTCAGCGACAGCGCAAACCTCAAGGCTTCATCGGGAGCAATGCCGCGCAGCAAGCTCAAACCAAAGACAATCAGTGCTAGTACCGCTACAGCCTTGACTATCTTGGTTATGATGTCATCAATCTTCTGCTGTACTGGGCTTCTCTCATCTTCTTGGCTAGCCATTTTGGCAATGGCTCCAAACTCGGTCCTCGGTCCTGTTTCCACGACTATGGCTCTAGCCGTCCCAGCCGTGACGTGTGTGCCTTGAAACACCATGTTTGTACGCTCATATAGCGGCTTATCGGCGGGCAGTACGGAATCGACTTTAAACACCGGCAGCGACTCGCCCGTCAATGACGACTCGTCAATCTGCAAGTTGCTAGTTTCTATCAACCGGGCGTCTGCCGGTACTCGCTCCCCTTCATTAAGCAATATGACATCGCCGGGCACTAGTTCAGTGGAAGAAATATCTCGCGTGGTGCCGTCCCGAAGAACTTGTATAGTTTGTACGGCATGGGATTTCAGACTGCGTAACACCCGGTTGGAGGTGTACTGCTGAACGTAAAAAATTACGGCATTAATGAGGATAATGACACAGATAACTATGAAGTCCAGTGTCTGGTTGCTTAAAGCACTGACTAAAGCGGCAGTTAAAAGAACTACTACAAAGACACTACTGAAGGGCTCGAGCACAGTCTTCCATAGAGGAGTCTTATGTAGCTGGGGTTGATTGGGCCCGAAATGTTTTAGGCGGCGTTCGGCTTCAGCCCGGCTTAAACCGATACGCGTCACCTGCAACGTCTGGTATATCTTCTCAAGAGTTAAAGAGTGCCACCCAAGCATATGCGCTTTATTATAGCGATTTTGTTTAAATTTTAGTTACAGCTAGTTCAGCGCCAACAAATAAAGGCATCTTGCTCTATGATATCGACAAACTCTCCGGTCCGTCTAATGCTCTCTTCCACTTGAGGTCTGACTACTGCGTTGATGGCCTCTAAGAATTTTGTGGCATCTGGGATAGGATCAAATTGATCCTGCATAGTTGAAATCGACGCGTAGTAATCTTCAGCATCTTCAAGGTTCTTGAAAACCATTTCACTATGCTGAGGTACCCAAACGATGTTGTCAAAATACCGAGGAAGCTCCCCTATAGCCTTTTTAGAAGGGTATAATCGATTCATCCTAAGAGGCGGATTGACGGCCAAGTAGGCGGCAATTTTTTCTTCGAATTCGCGGTGCACTAATTTATTAGATTCTCCTGAAGTAGTTAAAACAAAAGTACCGTTTGACGACAT
>JBBDZV010000109.1:0-1537 GCA_040900005.1 Saccharimonadales bacterium (SeqCode) | reverse complement strand
TTCGTAGCCGGCGATGTCAGGTCTGGAGCGACTATGCAGATTGCCAGTGCTACTGGCGAGGGTGCAACAGCGGCTCTCATGATACGTGAGTATCTGGAAAATCATGAAAGAACCAGCACCGCCGCAGTCCAGACCCTATACGGCAACTAGCTTTTAGCCGCCGCTAAGATCTTATCGGGACGATCGGAATAGACTGTAAGCTCCGGATAAAACAGTTTTAGCAGGCGGATAACCAACGGCGAGTTTAGTAAAAATGACAGGTAGTTTTGGTACGTTCTGACTTTTAGACCGGCCCGGCGGGCTAGCCGATGTGTCAAAGGGTTCAATAAATACAAAGCAAAGTTAATATTCGAAGATCCAGTTTTTTTGGCGATTTTGATATCGCGAAACGGATGCTTATTGGACTGTAGCGTCGTCTCCAGTCCTGGGTAGAGCTGCTTTAGACGGAGTAGTTCAGCAGGTAATAGGGAGGTTACTGACCAAATATTTTTGCTGCCGCTTTGGACTAAGGCCGAGTGCAATAACTCGGCTGTACCCTTAACTTTGATATCAAGTACTAACGGCTTCCCGAGCTCTAACTCAACCGCGTCGTTTAAGGTCGGAATCTTTGCACGACGAGCCTCTTTTAGCGTAAGGTCGTGTATATTCTTATCAATGCCGTATACCTGCTTAAGGCTTTCATTGTGACAAAGGACTAGCTGCCGGTCTTTAGTTAAGCGGATGTCCAGTTCGATAGCGTCAACATCAAGGCTGGCTGCCAGCTTTAATGAGGACAGAGTATTCTCGACCTCAATATTACGGACACCGCGGTGTCCTATGACCTTCATATTTGCTCTGATGACCACTAGTGTACAATAATAATAACCAAAAGGAGAAACCATGGCCGATTTCAACAAAGTCTTAGAACCTGGCGACTACCAAAACGGCGAAGTTAATACAGTTGTAGAGATTCCCAAGGGCTCCACCAACAAAATTGAGTGGGACCGCGGCCGGGCGGCCTTTACATTGGACCGGGTAGAACCGGCAATCTTTGCTAAGCCCGTTAACTATGGTTTTATCCCCGGCACCCTAGATGAAGATGGCGATGAACTGGATACCCTAATCGTAACGGCCGAACCTCTGACCACCGGCGTATGGCTAAAATCCCGAATTGTCGGAGTCTTGAACTTTGAGGATGACGCAGAGGCCGACCATAAGGTGGTTGTGGTGCCGGCTGACGATCGCCACAGTGGCGACGTTGTCAAATCGCTGGACGATTTAGGTGAACGCTGGAAACAGCAAATCGAACATCACTTCACACACTATAAAGATTTGTATAAGCCCGGAAGTACGAAAGTGCTTGGCTGGGGTGATATCGAAGCCGCCAAAAAAATAATCTCCGAATCTATCGCCCGGGCCGCAGCTAAACAGTAGCGGGTTGCCTAAAACGTCAGCTACCCCGTACAATAGGTGGGATAGAACTAATGCTATAAACAGGTGGGCAAAGTTTAGTGAAAACCAAAATTGCCATTAATGGGTTCGGACGCATCGGGCGTAA
>JBBDZV010000108.1:0-1544 GCA_040900005.1 Saccharimonadales bacterium (SeqCode) | reverse complement strand
GGCAGTTTCACGGGTCTTCGCATAGGTTTGTCGGTTGGAAATGCCCTATCCTATGCTTTAAATATTCCCATAGTCTCTGGGCATGGGCCGGACTGGCTAAAAACCGGCATTAAAGACATTAAAACCGGCAAAAACGACAAAATAATCCTGCCCGAATACGATGCTCCAGCCCTGACTACTAAAACGCGTAAATAGCATTTGACCAATTAAGAAAATCGGTCGTATAGTATATATAGGATTTTCTGTAGTTTTTGGGGGAATCCGATAGACTTATTTTTTATTAATCTTTTTATAGCACCGTAACCGCTAATTTCGGCTAAAGAAGTGATAGTGATGCCGCCTGTTAGTGGTCTGGTAGAAGGGATATTGATATGGAGCCAATAACCATTGTGCTGGCAGTGGCTGGCCTGGCGGTTGGTGCCGGCGGAGCTGTTAGCGTAACGCGTCGTCAAGGCGCAGTTGCAGCCGACGCGGCTAAAAAAGAGCTGGCCAGAGCCAAAAAAGAGGCTGAAGCACTGGGCAAAAAAGCCCGAGAAGAAGCTGACCGCCGAGTTGAGGAAGCGCGCAAGGATGAGCAGAAACGACGCTCCGAGCTTAAAGAAGTAGAGCAGCGGCTAATAGGCCGGGAAGATACGCTGGATAAGAAGCTAGACGAGCTGGATAAGCGTTCCAATAATCTTCGCAAAGCCGAAGGAGAGGTCGAGGATCTTAAAAACGAAATCCGCGACATCCGGGGCAAGCAGCAGGAAAAGCTAGAAAAAATTGCCAAACTGAGCAAGGCCGATGCCGCCGAAAAGCTGATGCAGATGACAGAGCGCGACATAAAAGGCGACTTACTCAATCTGGTAAACAAGCTTCAGAACGAAGCCAAAGAAAATGCTGAAGAACAATCGGCTGTCATCCTGGCAGCAACTATGGAGCGGATGGCCTCGGAAGTTACTGCTGAACGGACAGTCACGGCCATCAAATTGGAAGACGAGGAGATGAAGGGCCGAATTATTGGTAAGGAAGGCCGGAACATCCAGGCTTTGCAGCGCGCCACAGGCGTAGACATCTTGGTAGATGAAACGCCTGGGATGGTAGTTCTGTCCAGTTTTGATCCAGTACGCCGCGAGATAGCCCGCCAAACTATGGAAATGCTACTCAAAGACGGCCGGGTTCACCCAGGCAGAATTGAAGAGGTGGTAGAAAAAGCCCAGAAACAAGTTCAAAAAGACGTAGTCCGAGCCGGAGAGGATGCCGCCCGCGAGGTTGGGCTGGTAGGTATACCAAAGGAAGTACTGCAGCTGCTGGGTGAGCTTAAATACCGTACCAGCTATGGTCAAAATGTTTTGAAACATTCGGTAGAAATGGCCCAACTGGCCGGAGTCTTGGCAGAAGAGCTGGGGGCTAATGTGAGAGTCTCTAAATATGCCGCGCTGACCCACGATATGGGCAAAGCCCTAAGCCACAAAGTAGAAGGCAAGCACCATCACATTACCGGCGAAATGCTGCGTAAATACGGTGCACCCGAAGAAGTTGCGCTGGCGGCCGAACAGCACCAC
>JBBDZV010000107.1:0-1553 GCA_040900005.1 Saccharimonadales bacterium (SeqCode) | reverse complement strand
GATGAATGTATCGAGCATAACCACCTTATTGTTATTCAGACAACGTTAATTATACTTTATCTGCCCTCAAATTTGCAACACGCCTTTTGAGGCTCTAAGCCGCCCCAAAAAGTATACAATAATGGCATGTACTATTACGAGGTGTTAATAGCCGATTCTAAATATCACAGCAGCTCGGCATTAATCTATAGTTCTGAGGAGTCGCTACAGATTTTAAGCATAGTTACGGTGCCTTTGAGGCAAAGGCTAGCCACTGGCTTCATCATCGCTGAGACGGGGAAACCTAATTTTACGGTTAAGGCCGTAAAGGCCTTGATCAGCAAACAGCCTCTGCCCTCCCACAGCCTACCAGCGGCCCAATGGATAGCCAGTTACTACTGTTCGACTATCGGTGAAGCCCTGCGGCAGTTTGCCCCCTCTAAACCATCGGTACGTAAGCAGCAAGAAGTCCCGGCGACCGGAGCCGAGCCAGAGGATCTGCAGCTGGAACTCGCCTCTCCCCTAACCCCTGACCAGCAGCAGGCTCTTAGCGTCATCCGTAAAAACCCTAGCACCACCATCCTTCTGCACGGGGATACCGGCACAGGCAAAACCAGAGTTTATTTGGAGCTCGCCAAGGAAGTTCTGGCGGCCGGTCGGTCGGTAATCTTATTAACTCCTGAGATTTCTCTAACAGCCCAGCTATTGAGTGTAGTTAAACAGAGTCTGAGATGCCCGGTTTTTGTGTTGCATTCCCAGCTTACAGTCGCCCAGCGTAAAAAGGTGTGGATGAAGATTCTGGAAGCCACCGAGCCAGTGGCCGTGGTAGGGCCCCGGTCCGCCTTATTTGCACCTATCACTAACCCCGGACTGATTATTGTCGATGAAGCCCACGAGCCCTCTTATAAGCAGGATCAGTCACCTAGTTATAGCACCGTACGGGTAGCCAGTCAGATTGGTGCCTTAACCGGCGCTAAGGTCGTACTTGGCACCGCCACGCCGGCAGTTGAGGACTATTTCTTGGCTACGGAGAAGAAAGCAGTAGTTCGGATGACTCAGCCCGCCAGGGGCATAACTTATAAAATCACCACTGAGGTGATAGATATGAAAAATCGCAGTAATTTTACTAAAAACCCGTACTTATCCAACCAGTTTATTGATGCTATAAAAAAAACGTTATCCGCCAACAAACAGATGATGGTTTATTTAAATCGTCGTGGTTCGGCTCGTTTAATCCTTTGCAGTGCTTGCGGTTGGCAACTGCTATGCCCTAACTGCGATATCCCCTTGGTTTATCACGGCGATGAACATTTAGCACGCTGCCACACCTGCGGCATTACCAAATCGGTGCCTACCGCCTGCCCGGATTGCCGCAATAGCGATATTATATATAGAAGCATTGGGACCAAAGCTTTGACCGAGTCTTTGCATCGACTATTCCCCAATGCCCGAATCAACCGCTTTGATAGCGATAATGCTTTAGGAGAGCGCCTGGATGAACTATACGAGATTGTCCGCAGCGGGGAGATTGATATCTTAGTGGGGACACAGCTTTTGGCCAAAGGTTTAGACCT
>JBBDZV010000106.1:0-10631 GCA_040900005.1 Saccharimonadales bacterium (SeqCode) | reverse complement strand
CACCACGCAAGCGAAAATTCAAGATTGTTAAAGAGGAGGCCTCAAGCGCCGGCGTTCGCCGCATCAAAGGTGTATTAGTGTAAGTGGGGGAGGAGCGCTAATGCGCTCCTCCCCTCATGCACGTTCAGTCGTTCGTCGGATGGTCGTCGCTGGGGTCTTCCCCCGTAGGGGATGTATCCGGGCGATCGTCATCCGGGTAGTTCGAGTCCGGTGCATCGTCTTCGAACCTCATACTTCACCTCCTTTCAAGGGTTGGCGAAATAGAACTTTATAATAACATAAAGACACTTTATAGTCAAAAGATACACTTTTTGATAAGGAGTGGCGTGTTATAATCAATCTGATTATGCTTGATAAATTCAGGGTGCTGAGTAGCTCTATAAAAGGGAAAATTCCGCGTTCAAATAATGCCTCATCCAAGAAAAAGCCGATAGGTCAATATATGGTGGCACTTGATGTGGGGACCGAATTTGTCAAAGCTCTGGTCGGCAGGGTGGTGGGCAATGAGGTGGAAATTATCGGGGTAGGCCGGGCTCACCAGGAACTGACCGATATGCAGGCCGGGGCCATAGCCGACATTGCCGCCGTGGTGGCCAATTGCGATAAAGCCTTAGCCGCGGCTGAGCAACAGTCCGGTATTAGTGCCCGAACGGCAATTTTGGGAATCGCCGGTGAGTTAGTAAAGGGCACGACTTCGACAGTTAGATTTACTCGCCAAAACCCCACTAAGGAACTTAGTATCGACGAGATGGCTAAAATCATCGAGTTGGTCCAGGAAAGGGCTGAAGCCAAAGCTCGTCACCAACTGGCCTGGGAACTGGGAGGCAAAGACGTAGAGGTGCGCTTAGTAAATAGCGCCCTAGTCCGCATAGACATCGATGGCTATAAAGTTACCAACCCGGTAGGGTTTCAGGGTAGAGATATCGTGGTAGAGATGTATACGGCCTTTGCACCGATGATTCATATCGGGGCGCTGGAGCGAACGGCCAACGAGCTCGACTTGGAGCTGCTGGCCGTGGCTGCCGAGCCCTTTGCCGTGGCTCGATCGGTGGTTGGTGATGACCCCAACGCATCGGTCAGTGCCGTTTTAATGGACGTTGGGGGTGGCACCACTGATATAGCCGTGGTCAATGAAGGCGGGGTGGAGGGGACTAAGATGTTCGGAATCGGCGGGCGGGCCTTTACGCGGGCTATTGAACGGGAGTTAGACGTAGATTTTCTGAAAGCCGAAAGCCTAAAACTGGGGGTCTCGGCCAGCAAATCCACACCGACCCAAAAAAAATCTATAGATAAGGCTCTAGGTAAGACCTTAAATGTCTGGGCTAGCGGTGTGGAGCTAGCATTGGCCGAATTTACTCATTTGGACCATCTTCCCCACCGCGTACTGCTATGCGGAGGCGGTTCTTCCTTACAGATGCTGATGGACCGACTGGAGGATAGCGAGTGGTACAGGGAGCTGCCGTTTACCAAAAAACCACTGGTCCAGCATATAAAACCGGAGGAAGTAGTGGGCATAACCGATGCCACTGGTGACATTACTGACCATACATACATCACCGCGATGGGGCTGCTCCGGGTGGGGATGGACACCATAAATTCCGGGGCGGCTGGTAGTGAGACCACCTTGCGAGGTAGGATAAATAAGGTGCTACGCGTATGATCCCGATTAAAAATAACTTTCTATCGAAAATTTCTGATTTGCTAAAGCCAAATCAGATTTCTAACGGGATAAATCCCGTTAGACTCCCGCAGTGTGTCTGTAGTTGGCTTTCAGTGGACAGGTTAATGACGTAAGCAAGGAGTCTAATGGGATGACAACTGCAAAAATTCCGCCAAAACCAGGCAAAGATACGATATACATTGATGTTGATGACGAGATAACTTCTATCATCAGCAAGGTTGAAGCCGCCAAAGAAAAGGTCGCGGCGCTGGTTCTGCCTAAACGAGCCTCGGCGCTAAAAAGCATCGTTAATATGCGACTTTTGAAGCGCAGTGCTGACGTTGCCGGCAAAAATGTCGTCTTAATAACCGGCGAACAGTCCCTATTGCCCCTAGCCGGTGCGGCCGGTCTGCATGTAGCTAAAACCTTGCAGAGCAAACCGGAAGTTCCGGCTGGTCCGGATGCGTTGGAGAATTTGCCTGCCGAATCTCTCTTATCAGATAACGAAGCTAACCTTGATGAACTGCCTCAAAAGATCGATTATCAAAAATCCATAGGAGAGCTGGCGACCTCGCATGACGTAGAAAATCCCGAAGCAATCCCGCTAGAGGATGAAGATGCCGCCCAACCGGCACCGCCTAAACTACCGAAAGTTAGTAAAGATAAAAAACTGAAAGTGCCTAATTTTGACCGCTTTCGGTTGTTGATAGGCGCTGGGGTACTAGGAGTATTAGCTCTAATTATTTTTCTAATATTGGCTATTTACGTACTGCCAAAAGCAACAATCACCATTATGACTACCAGCACACCCGTATCAGGTAACTTCACATTGACAGCTTCCGGCACTGCCAAGACGCTGGATGTGGAGAAGAAAATCATCCCTTCCGAGCTGATGACCTCGGACCAGACAGCCAAGAAAGAAGTCCAGGCTACTGGGCAAAAGAACCTCGGTAAAAAAGCTAGCGGTTCGGTGACAATGACCGCCCAAAAATGCGCCCCTAATCTTGGTCAGCCCTCCAACGTTCCGGCCGGAACTGGTTTAAGCAATAATGGCCTGACCTATATAACACAAACCACGACATCTTTCAGCGCTACCGGCGTGGGCTCGGGAAGCTGTGTGACTTATAGCGCGACCGCTTCTACAGGTATCGTGGCACAAATCGCCGGCAGTAAATATAACGTAAACTCGGCGAACTTCAGTGTGTCTGGCCGCTCCGATGTCAGTGCCAGCGGCGATACTAGCGGTGGTACGGACAACAACGTCACGGTCTTGAGCCAAGAAGACGTGGACAAGGTAAGGCAAGAGATCACCAGCGAAGAATCCGACGAGTTTATGAAAGCCCTCCAAAAAGACCTAGATGATGACGGCCACTACGTATTAACTTCCACCCTAAAGCTTAACGACCCGGTCATCACCGCGGTACCGGCGGTCGGGCAGCAGACCAGCAATGCCAATGTTACGGTTAAAGTAACTTACACGGTTCTAACTCTAAAGAAAGATGATTTCAAAAAGTTCCTAGAGGATAATCTGAACAGTCAGATCAAGGACAGCAGCCAGAGGCTGAGCGGCGATGTTTTGAAAGATGCCAACGTGACAGTTCAGAATCAGAAAAAGGCCGATGCTACTTTGAGTGTCGGCATAGAGACAGTAGCCATGCCGGTCATTGACATTCAAGCCATCAAGAATCAGGTAAAAGGTCAAAAAAGAGGCAATATCCAGTCTACTCTTTCGGCACTGCCAGGTGTCAAGGATGTAAAGGTTAAGCTAAGCCCCTTCTGGGTTTCTAAAGTTCCAGGTAAAACTAGCAAGATAACCGTAGTGGTAGAGCCTGAAAAAACCGCCGAAAAGAGCACTGACGATGGAGGTTAAGCAGATTTTAGCATTGGATGTGGGACAAGCGCGCACTGGCATTGCCCGGGCTTCGAATATTGCCCGGCTAGCCGAGCCGCTTATGACAGTAGAGACTGCCAAAGTCCTGGATACCATAAAAGATTTAACTCGTGAGCAGGCCTTGGAAGCTATCGTAGTAGGACTGCCTAGGAATATGAAGAGTGATGACACGGCTCAAACCGACTGGGTCCGAAACTGGGTGAAGACCGCTAAAGACCAAGTTAATGCCCCATTTTATTGGCAGGATGAAGCCCTGACCAGTAAGCTGGCGGGGGGCTCCGCCTTGAAATTAAAAAAAGGCCAAACCGAAGATGCTTTAGCGGCAGCGATTATCCTGGAAGATTTCCTTGACTCCGGAGAGGCCGAACGGGTAACTTGTTGATTATGCGTAAATTTAGCCTACCCATAAAAAAATCATCCAAAGTTTGGCTCATCACGGCCGTACTGGTTCTGATACTCTTAGCCGGAGGGGTGGGTGCCTTACGCAGCTGGCAGGCTCATAATCTATCCCCCGTAGCCGCGAGCAATAAAGATACCAGCTACTTTACCGTTGCCGCCGGCAGCAGTGTTCAGGACATTGGCCTTGATCTAAAAAGGGCCAGCCTGATCCGAAGTTCCCAGGCCTTTGAAATATATGTCAGGGGCAAAGAATTGGGCGTCAAACTGCAGGCCGGGACATATATACTTAGCCCGTCAATGAGCGTCCAGCAGATAGTAAAAAAGATGACGGAGGGAGATGTGGCCAGAAATCTATTTACAATATTGCCGGGTAAGTCTTTGAAGGAAATCAAAAAAGCTTTCGCCGATGCAGGCTATGGGAAAAAGGAAATCCAAACAGCTTTTAACCCCATAACCTACGCCGACCACCCAGCCCTAGCCAGTCTCCCTAAGGGTGCTTCACTCGAGGGTTATCTGTACCCTGACTCTTTCCAAAGATTATCCAATACGCCAGCCAAAACAATCATCCGAGCGTCTTTGGGCGAGATGAGCAAACACCTGACAGCTGAACTAGCGGCCGGTTTTGCGGCTAACGGTCTAAGTATCCACAAGGGAATAATCCTAGCCTCGGTGGTGTATATGGAAACCGACGACCCGGAGCCCCAACCCACTGTAGCTCAGGTATTTTTGAAACGTCTTAGGGAGGGTATACGGCTGGAATCGGACGCCACAACTAGTGTATATAACACCTACGAAAATGCCGGTTTACCGCCTACTCCAATCAGTAACGTCACAGCTTCGGCCCTAAACGCCGTAGCCAATCCGTCCAAGACCGATTTTCTTTTCTTTGTTTCGGGCGACGATGATACCACTCATTTTTCCAAAACCAGGGCAGAGCACGAAAAAGCAGTACAGCGTTACTGCACCAAAAAGTGCGGTTAAAACGGATTGTCAACACCACGGTAACAGGGGCAGTCTAACCATTAGAGGCCGGATGTTTGGTATAATAATGGGGCAGCGACAGGCGTTTTGATGACCTAAGCTAAAATAAGCGCCTTTAAGTCACTGCAAACGGAGGCGGCAGCTTTGAAAAAGCCAGCCACTTTCGACCTGGAGCAAATGATTAGTAAATTTCGTCTTTCACGTCTAACCCCGAATAAATTTTCGGCCGCTGCTAGTGCTCGCGGCCTAGCTTTGGTGCCCGCAAAATTAGACCCCTCCAAACTCAATAAAAAGTCTAAGCGGAAGTTGATCCGCTATAGCCTTATAGCTGGAAACTTTATACTGCTTTTAACGATAGCCGGATTTGTTTTCGCTAACCCTTCGGCCAGCGAGACTATCCGTTCCAGCACCTTAAACAGCGCGGTTACTACCGCTGACTCCGTGACAAGCCCGCTGGATAGATTGTCTTCAGCCCAAATCGCCCTAACTGCAGCCCAGATGACCTCCTTGCCCGAACTACCGGCCGTTAAACAAACGGCTGACTCAGACAGCCTGCTGCTATCGGTAGTGCCCAGCGATACCACGGCTATATCCAAACCCCAGATTGTAGCTACGACGTTTAAATCCAAGGAGGGTATCCGCAGCTACAAGGTGCAGTCTGGCGATACAGTGGCCAGCATCGCCGCTAAGTTCAAAGTCTCGCAAGATAGTATTCGCTGGTCTAATAACATAAGCGGTAACTTTGTAACCGCTGGGGTCAAACTACTAGTGCCGCCGGTAAGCGGGATTGTCTATCGGGTCAAGGCTGGCGACACGCCTGCCAGTCTGGCGCGGGAGTACCGGGCCGACCGAAGGCTGATCATAACCTATAATGACGCGGAAATCTCCGGCTTAAAAGTCGGCGAGCGAATCATCATCCCTAATGGCCAAGTAGTACCAGCGGCTACTTACAGCTCTTTCATTGCCAGTTACGCCCCCACCGATAACGGCTACAATGCCTACGTCTACGGCTACTGCACCTGGTATGTGGCTAATAAAGTTTCCATGCCTAGCAACTGGGGTAATGCTAACACCTGGGACGACTATGCCCGTCTTTCCGGCTGGAACGTCAAACCCATACCACCCAGAGCCGGTGTCATAGCCCAGGCTGATTCAGGGTTCGGCTGGTTGGGCCACGTCGCTTATGTGGAGGCAGTATCCGCCGACCGCTCAATGATTAAGTACTCAGATATGAATGGTCTGGCCGGCTGGGGCCGGGTGGGGCGGACGGCTGATTGGGTGTCGGCTTCCACCTTTAAATACATTTACCCCTAACCGAGCTTAAGCCGTAGCTTATCCTCAAGCTGCGGAGGTTTCCGGCTTTGCCCCCTGGTGCTTTACTCGAATGTGAGGGTTGGGATGGCTATAGACGAAGAAAGGGAGAGTAGGTACTCTTAAAGCAGTATGTTCGTAGATACAGTTTCAGTGAGGCTGGTGGCTGGTGACGGCGGCGACGGGGCCGTCAGCTTCAGGCATGAAAAATTCGTGGACAAGGGCGGCCCGGACGGCGGCGACGGCGGCGACGGAGGAGACATCGTGGTTAAAGCCAGCCGTAACCAAAACACCCTGGCGGCTTTGAGATATAAGAAGCTATTGAGCGCTGAGCACGGTGGGCCGGGCACTAAACGCCGCCGACACGGCAAAAATGGTCAGGATCTGGAAGTCAAGGTACCGGTCGGCACGGTAATAACCCGGCAAGACGGTGCGGTGGTGGCTGATTTGACGGAGGATGGACAGGAGGAAGTGATTGCCAGCGGCGGCAAGGGCGGGTTTGGCAATGCCCATTTTGTCAGCTCTAGGCGGCAAGCGCCAAGAGTGGCCGAAAAAGGCGAAAAAGGTCAGGAAATTGAGGCCACTTTGGAACTCAAGATGATAGCCGACGCCGGAATAGTCGGCCTGCCAAATGCCGGAAAATCAACATTCCTATCAGTTGTTAGTAACGCTAAACCGGCTATTGCTAACTATCCTTTCACGACGCTGGTACCAAATCTGGGCGTCGTAGATATCGACAGTCAGTCGGGACTTCTGTTGGCCGACATCCCGGGCCTCATAGAGGGAGCGCATGCCGGTAAGGGTCTGGGGGATGAGTTCCTGCGTCACGTGGAGCGTACCAGCGTGCTGGTGCACCTGGTGGATGCCTATAACGAAGACCTGCCCCGTGCTTATAAGACCATAATTTCCGAGTTGGCGGCTTATAAGGTAGATTTATCCCGTCGACCTCAAATCGTAGCGCTAACTAAGACCGAAGGGCTGGATAAGCAAATTAAAGCGGAACTCATCGCCGATTTAAAAAAACTAGTGCCCCGCGGCACAGTTGTCCGGGCAATATCAAGTGTCAGCGGTGAAGGAGTACAGGAACTGCTGCATGATCTTCTAAAAACAGTTGATAAAACCCGAAAAGCCACTGCCAAGAAAAAGACCAAGCAGAAATTGCCGGTCATCGGCCTGAAACAACAGGATAGGGCTCTTGCCATCGAGGAACAGGGCGATAACTTTTTGGTTACCGGCAGTAAGATCGAGAGCTTTGCCCGCCGGACAAAATTTGGCGACGAGTTTGGGGAGCAGCGTCTGCGCGACATTATGGCCAAAATGGGTATCACCCGTGAGCTTCACAAGAAAGGTATCAAGGTCGGACAGAAGATTGTCATAGGCCAACCCCCTGTCGGCGAGCTTGATTATTAGCAATGGCCACCACCTTCTATTTTTACGATTTGGAAACCAGCGGTTTTAATCCACGGTCTGCGCGTATTATGCAGTTCGGCGGCCAGCGGACAGATATGGCTCTAAAGCCTATCGGAGAACCCGATAACATTTTAGTTCGCCTAAGTGAGGATGTTTTACCGGATCCTGATGCGGTTTTAGTAACTGGTATAACGCCGCAAACTACGCGCTCGGAAGGTATCACCGAAGCCGAGTTTGTTAAATACTTAACAAGTCAAGTATTTCGGCCAGGAACGATTGCGGTTGGCTTTAACAATATACGATTCGATAATGAATTTATCCGATTTACGCTCTGGCGTAATTTTTGTGATGCCTATGAGTGGCAATGGAAGGACGATAGAGCTACCTGGGACCTGCTGGACGCCGTTCGGATGACTAGGGCGCTTAGGCCGGAGGGTATCCAGTGGCCGTTTGCACCCGATGGTAAACCTAGCAACCGGCTGGAGCTTCTCAGCAGTGTTAATAAATTGGACCATTCCTCGGCGCACGATGCCTTGAGCGATGTGCGAGCGGTTATTTCACTGGCCGAACTTCTGAGATTAAAACAGTCTAAACTGTTTGATTATCTTTTGAACCTGCGCGATAAGACCAAAGTTGCGGCCTTCGTGACCAAAGGCCATCCGCTAGTCTATACTAGCGGCCGCTACCCCTCCGAATATGAAAAAACTACCGTGGCCGTTATGGTGGCAGCGCACCCCGGCAAGTCGGCGGCACTAATGTATGACCTGAGAATTAATCCTGAACCGTATACAACGATGACGCCCGCCGAGCTGGCGGCTAAATGGTCACTACGCGGCAAGGACGCTCCGTATTTTCCAGTAAAAGTCTTGAGCTACAACCGCTCGCCAGCTGTGGCGCCTCTATCAGTCCTGGATGCCAAAAGTACCGTGCGTCTGAAGATAGACAGCAAAGGGATTGATAAGAATTTTAATAAACTAAAAGCCGCCGCTGACTTTGGAGATAAACTAGTCGTGGCTATGGAAATCATGCACCCGAAAAAACAGGAGAATCTCGTTACAAACGAGCAAAAAGTTGATGAGCAGCTATACGACGGCTTCGTACCGTCGGCTGATAAGAGCAAGATGAGCCTAGTCCGCGCGGCAAACCCCCAGCAGCTGGCGGATCTTGACCCTGATTTTGCCGATGAGCGCCTAGTTAACCTACTAAGGCTTTATAAAGCTCGAAATTATCCTGCCAGCTTGACTACCGATGACCAAGAGTGGTGGGAAAAGTTCAGAAGGCAGCGCCTGCTTTCCGGTGGGGAAGCCAGCCGCGCGGCACTGTATTTTAAGCGTCTTGAAGAGCTGAGCCTGCGCCCCGGGTTGAAATCAGATGATAAATATTTGCTGGAAGAATTAAAACTTTACGGCCAATCCGTTATCCCGGACTTCTAGTGTAGGCTCAGGTCGACGTAGGTCTAAATGGCGGCGCTGATTAATGATAAGCTGGAGCGTGGATTCGGACTCCTGTCGGCGTCTTTTAAAAAGTATGAGCAGTCCAGCCAGAGCCCAGCCCAGCAAAAAGGCATTGAAGGTAATTTGAAAGTCAGTGCCTGGGACTTGCCCCAGTACGAAGAACTCCATCATATTTTCTAGCTACCCTTACTTTAAAGGTAACTTACCATATTGTTGCTAGAAATGCAAATTGTTTATAAAGCTAAAGCTTTTTCTTGGCTTTATTCCAAATGAGTTGGAACCGGTCGATTAACCAAGCCCGAGCTTTTTCAGCTACGGCAAACTCCGTGGCCAAAACAGCCAACCCCCCGAAGACTACCAGCCATCCCGGTCCTGGAAGCGGCACTAGCAGCAGCCCTAAAATTATTAAGAGTGTTCCCACCATAGCAACTAAAGGTTTACGGACAGCTGGGGGGATTCTCTTCCAATTTCTTTTAAAACTCTCCATCAAGCCATTATAGCCTCGCGAGACCCTAGAAAAAACCCAATTATTTCTGTATAATAGGTCGGCTTATGTCGGAGAGTATCATTGTAAAAGGGGCGCGGGAGCATAATCTAAAAAATGTTGATTTAGATATACCCCGCGGTAAGCTAGTAGTTATTACCGGTCTGTCGGGTTCTGGTAAGTCTTCTTTGGCTTTTGATACGATTTATGCCGAAGGTCAGCGGCGGTATGTGGAGTCGCTGAGTTCGTATGCCCGGCAGTTTTTGGGGTTGATGGAGAAACCGGATGTTGACCAAATTGACGGTTTGTCGCCGGCTATCAGCATCGA
Organism: Saccharimonadales bacterium (SeqCode); assembly: GCA_040900005.1. GTDB lineage: Bacteria > Patescibacteriota > Saccharimonadia > Saccharimonadales > UBA10212 > JBBDZV01. The sequence continues at coordinate 713 of JBBDZV010000106.1, read as the reverse complement.
TCAGAAGTCTACCAGTCGCAACCCTCGAAGTACGGTCGCTACGGTTACTGAAATTTATGATTATATGAGGTTACTGTTCGCCCGTATAGGCATACCGCACTGCCCGGTCTGCGGCAAACCGGTCGCCCGCCAGACCTCCGCGGCCGTCATAGATCAAATCGCCGCCGGCTTTCCGGGAGCCAAACTGATGGTTCTAGCTCCCATAGTCATAGATAAAAAGGGCGCCTTTGAGCACATCTCCGAACAGTACCTGCGGGCCGGCTACGCTAGGGCGCGAGTGGACGGCGTAGTCTATGCTCTAGATGAATTTCCGACCCTTGATAAAAAATACAAGCACAACATAGAAATCGTAGTCGACAGGCTAGTAAATGACGAAGACAGCCGCGGGCGGCTAGTTCAGAGTGTAGAGCAGGCCTTCGATATTGCAGACGGGCTAATGATTGTTGCTAACGCCGACAAGAAAGAGGATAAGACCTACAGCTTAAAGTATGCCTGTATGGACCACCCGGACGTGGCCATCCCGGAGCTAGAGCCGCGGACCTTCAGCTTTAACTCACCCCACGGTGCTTGCCCGGTCTGCACTGGCCTAGGTAATCGCTTGGAGGTAGATCCGGATTTGGTGATTCCTAACGGCCGACTGACCATTGCCGAAGGTGCTATTAGGCCATTTAACCGCATCAATGTGGATGCCTGGTATATGAAGAAGCTTCTAG
>JBBDZV010000105.1:0-1628 GCA_040900005.1 Saccharimonadales bacterium (SeqCode) | reverse complement strand
CCAAGTTCTTTAACAGTTCCTTATAGCTTGCCGTCATTTTGTCAGCAAATTGCTGGGGAGTTACTTTGGCTTCCGTTGCTTTTTCAGCTATTTTACCGCCGTGTTCGTCCACACCAGTCGCAAATAATACCGGGGTTTTGTGCTCTCGCATATAGCGCGCCAATACGTCAGCCATAACAAGCTCCATACCAAATCCGATGTGGGGTTCGCTGTTGACATAGGGAATTGATGTCGTGATATAAAAATTACTCATCCCTATGATTGTATCTTACTTATCTATAAATTCTTGGCAGAAGTGCTCGAAGACGGCGTTGGTCCATCCAAACCCGGTCTGCGAAGGATAGATGCCTTTCAACGGCGGTTTTTCCGGATGAACGACGTTATACTTTTCTAAAAACACACCGTGCTCATTAAACCAATCCAAGTTGGTCCTTAGCCATTTCAGAGCAATCCGGCGGGCATCTTTATGATAGCCATATCTCTGCAGACCTTTAACGACTATGAGATGAAGCGGGGCCCAGCCATTAGGGTAGGCCCACTGGGCCGGCAAAGCGCCGGGCACCAGCTGTCCGATAGGCATAGCATCCGTAGCCGCTAGGCCGCCCTTATTTTCAAATTTCTTAAGGGAATTTACTAGCCGGGCAGCCTGCTGTTCGCTGGCAATCCCGGTCCACATCGGGTAGTAGGCTGCCAGTGAGCTAACGTTGCCACGGTGTTTCTTTAGATATTGATAATCATAATAAAGGCCCCGGAGGTTGCTCCACATTAGACGGTTAACGGTCATCTTACGGCTGTGGGCCGCCTTTTCCCATTTGATTGCCGCCCTTTCATTGCCCAAAAGGCGCTGCGCATAGGCAAAATCTCTTTCGTATTTATAGAGCAAGCTGTTTAGGTCCACCGGCAGATAATTCAGGCATTTTCGGCCGAAGCGCGGCGTCATATCCCAACCACTTTCCGCTTCGGCTAAATCGTGTAGATAGTTTACGTCGTAGTAGCGGCTTAAGCCCTCATGAACTTGCCGGGCATTGGGCTTGGTGGTGCCTAGCCACACGGTTTCATATTCATCCTCGGCAATTTTTATGGCCCGCTTTAGCCATTTCTTATCCATTTTGTAAGCTTGGTAAACATCCAGGATAAAGCTGGTTAGAACCGGGGGTTGGGAGCGGCCCATCAGGTAGGTTCTTGAAGCATTGGGAATGATTTTGAAGCGTTCGTACATGCTCAAGAGGTTTTCCAGTATGCCCAGGACCAGCTTCTTATGCTTTTCGTCCAGCATTCCCTGGACCATAAAGTAACTATCCCAGTAGTACATCTCGTTAAAGTCAAACTCATGTCCGGCCTCAAAGGCTGGTACTAAATAGGGGTGCGGCAGACCTATCAGGTTGTCGTTATCTTTAGTAATGGAGCGCGTAAGCTTAGGCCAATATTTAGAAATGTACTCCCTGGCTTCTTTGACATCCTCAGCCGTCAAACTTTCTTTTCGCCGGCCCGGCAGTTTCTTCAGGTTATGGTGGAGTTTTTCTTTTAGGTTTTTGCCGTTTGGGAGAACCATCTCTCCAGGGTAGGCCAAGCAGTATTGATAGTCAATTGAAAGAGTAAAAAGAGGGAGGGGCCCGGAAGGCTGACGG
>JBBDZV010000104.1:0-1658 GCA_040900005.1 Saccharimonadales bacterium (SeqCode) | reverse complement strand
GACGCAAAAGTATGTCCACAATCTTTTTAATGCCGTGAAGATTACATTCTTTAACGTGAGTATACCTTGACGACAGGTATTTCATTGGTTAGATTTATAAAATGCATAAGCAAAACCTGGAGGAGTTACAGCCCTCATATCAGCTCTCGTCAACCCTGGTTGTGGGCTTTTCATTCGCTGCCAGATTAAGTCCCCCTCTGCTTCGGTTACTTTTCTTCCTGGATGTGTTGGTTTTGGTGGCTTAAAATACCCCCACAAATCAGTTGGTTTGTTGATTGCCGCACCGTATTCTGACTGCCTAACAGTCAATGCTGGCAAGCCTAGGAAATGACGCAAGTATCCCCGGGGATTTTCCAGACACCAGAACTTCAAGTTAGTTGTTTCGCCATTGCCTTGTGTATCCCAGACAATACGCAAGCAAGCCAAGACTATCTCTAATCCTTGTGCAAAACTCCGTGGCTGCTTAGCGGTAGTTTTCCTGGCTATTGAGAACATAGTACAGGGTGGTGCGGCAAGTATTCCATAAACATTTTCAGGTGGTTCGTACTCCCGAACGTCATTATGGGGCAAGGTAATCAGCTGGACATCATAGCCAGCCTCAACATATGGCTTACTCCACGACCCTGTACCGCCACACAGGTCAAGGATGATTTTGTCTTTGTTGGCAAGAGTAGGCATACTGGTACTATGCTAACGCCTTCACGCTTCCAGCGTTTAATAAAGCAAGCCTCGCAACCAGTAGCGGAAACAAGGGAACGCCACGATGGCTATACCGCCAAGAAAACTCGTCAACGTAGGATTGCAGATACTTCGGAGAAACAGCGTGGTGCGTCCCGTCTAAAGACCGTTTAAGCTGGCTCCAAAAGCCTTCTACGCTGTTTGTGTGGGCTTCTCCACGTACGAATACAGCGTCTTTATGCTTAACCGTCTGGTGCTGATACCCAATATCGCCCAGCTTGCGGTATATAGGCAACTCGTCTGTCATTACCTTAGCGTCTTTCTGGACGGTAGACGTGATTATAGGCTGTAGCGTAGCCCGCCTGATATTCTGCACTACTTGGGCTTTTACTTTGCCCTTACGCTGGACAATGCCGAACACAATCGCTTTCTTTGTACCTCGCCCACGCTTGCCTCCACGCTTTATTCCTCCGACATATGTTTCGTCCGTTTCCACCGTGCCAGACAGGGATACGTCCTCGGCAAATAATAGGCGTATCTGCTTAGCCATACGCCAGGCACACTTGTAGGTAACTCCTAAATGGCGTTCAATCTCCTTCGCCGACACGCCATTCTTTGATTGGGCGAATAGGTAAATGGCATAGAACCAGAGCGTCAAAGGCGTATCCGACTTATGGAAGATAGTGCCCGACAGTGGATACAAGCTATGCCCGCACTGGCAGTCGTACCGCTTCCGGGCATCTATGAGATACCACTTGCCTTTGAGGTGGCAGTGTGGGCACTCAAAATGCTTACCGTAGCGGTTTAAGAACACCGCTTCAAGGCACTGTTTTTCTGTCCCGTATTGGTTTTTTAAGTTCTTCATAGTGTAATGCTTCATGCTTCCATTATACTCGTTTGATACCTGCTGTCAAGGGATAATCACCTTCTTTAATGAATTCCGCCAGATTTGTGAAAAAGCGCGAGTTAGTGCTGATGCG
>JBBDZV010000103.1:0-1659 GCA_040900005.1 Saccharimonadales bacterium (SeqCode) | reverse complement strand
CTTCCGTAGTCCGCGACCGGGATACCGGCCGCAGCAAGGGCTTCGGTTTCGTCGAGTTCGAAAATGACGAAGAAGGCAAAGCTGCCGAAAAGGCGCTTAACGGTTCTGACGTTGGCGGACGCAACATTTCTGTTGCCGAAGCTCGTCCTAAAGAGGACCGCCCTCAGCGCAATAGCTGGTAATTTTTTACCGCTTCAATAAAAACTCCCCTTACCGGGGAGTTTTTTTATATCTAAAGTAAGCTTTAGGGCAGTTGTAATTACACCATCATGGTATATACTCAAGGCACACAGTCCATGCAAGTAGGGTCACTTTAAAAGTAGAGTGCCGCTTAAACTGCCGGACGATGTCACAAGCATTTTTCAAAAGAAAGGTAACACACTTATGTCCCCTCGATTTATTAACAAAAATATCAACAAATATTCAACAGCCGCCATCTTCCTTGTTCTCTTTATGCTGAGCGTAGCGGGTCTAGCTAGAGCCTCACACCCCCCAGTAGATCTGGGTACCACCGAAAGTTTTGCGGTTTTAGCAGGCACCGAAATTACTAACGTTCCAACTTCTGCCATTACCGGAAATGTCGGCTTGCACCCCGATACCGGCGCTGCCATCACCGGACTAACCTGTGCGGAGGTTATAGGGACAATATACGATGTTGACGGTACATATGCTGGCGCCTGTGAGGTGACAAACGAACCCCTCTTGAATACAGCTAAGCAAGATCTGGTTACCGCCTATGACGATGCTGCCTCACGGACGCCGGTTACAACGGTGCTGACAGAGCTTGGCGGCCAAACCTTGACCGACGGCACATATGACTCTGCCTCTACCACGTTCGAAATTACTGCCGGAGCCGGCCCCCTAGTCCTTGACGGAGAGGGTAATCCCGATGCAGTATTCATCTTTCTGATGAACTCCGGCGCCACCGGACTGGTTGTAGGACCAGGTAGCGAAGTTCAGCTAACGGGCGAAGCCCAAGCTTGTAACGTCTTTTGGAAACTTAACACCGCCACTATCGACACCACCGCCGTGTTCAAGGGAACCATTCTGGCCCTTACGTCAATCACTGTGGACAACGGTGCAGACATTGAAGGAAGGCTCTTGGCTCGTAACGGCAACGTCACGTTAATCAGCGATACTATTACCGTACCAACTTGCACCGTCTCTAGCTCTGATGATACCACCGGCCTGCCTGACACCGGTTTGGGCCCTAACGACAAGAATGCTCTGTGGAGCATCCTCCTTCCAGTTGGGATTTTCCTAGTTGGTGTAGTCTCGTTGTTCTTAGCTCGCAGTAATAGAACAGTTTAGTCCAAATTCCAGGGAAGGGTAGCCGCTGTTTGCCCCTATGAATTTAACGAAATCACTATCGAAACGAAGGTGGTTGGTCATAGCCATGACATGTCTTACGCTAGGCTTTGCGCTTATTGCCCGCTTTACCTTTGATAGCCCGCATCAGCAGAGTAATTCGACTCCTCTTACAGCGGCCTATACTGCTCTTTATAAAAAGGACAAGCCCAAGGCGGTGAGGGCGGAATTGCCGGTGCGGCTAAAGATTCCCAGGATTGATGTAGATGCTGATATCGAATATGTGGCTCTAACGATTGCCGGGGATATGGATGTACCCAAAGGCCCCAACAACGCCGCTTGGTTCGCTCT
>JBBDZV010000102.1:0-1670 GCA_040900005.1 Saccharimonadales bacterium (SeqCode) | reverse complement strand
TGATGCAGTGAGCGACAATGTGGACTTCAGGCCTTGGTTCACCGACGCGGCAATGGCTGCAACATCTAGTGGTAACGTTACCATTGGCGCGACAGGATACGAGAGTATTCAAGCCGCAATAAGCGTAGCAAATCCTGGCGATACGATTAATGTCGCGGCAGGGCATTATGAAGAGCAAGTTATTATTAATAAGAGTTTAACCCTAACTGGTGCTGGAAGAGATAATACTTTTATAGAAAGTCCCGCAATACTCGCTTCAACTGGTACAGGGAAAAACGACATAGTTGCAGTTGTGAGTCCTGACTCTGACAATCCAAGCATAACAGTTAATATTTCCGGTATTACTGTTGATGGCAAGAATCAATCTATTGATAACTTCGTCGGTGTCCATTTTTATGGTGCTAATGGTTCTTTGAGTAACAGCCGAATTACTGGTATGCGAGATGTTGTCTTAGGCAGTCAGAGTCGTTGGGGTGTGGTTGTGAACCATCCCTGGGATACACTGATTCATGAAACGGTTTCTGTGACCGGCAACATAGTTGACAACTATCAGAAGTCTGCAATTATTGCGACAGAACTAGGTACCTCGGTCACAATTACAGGCAATACCGTTACCGGTGCTGGACTAACTACCGTCATCGCTCAGAACGGCATTGAGGTCAATTATGGAGCTTCGGGAACAGTATCCAATAATACAGTTTCTGGCCATAATTACACACCGGATACAGATTATGCAGCCGGAATTTTGGTAGTAGGAAATACATTGGCGCCTAATCCAGCCCAACCGGCGACTTCTATCTCCGGGAACACGGTCACGGAGAACGAAATCGGAGTCGCAATTAGTAAAGATACGGCATGGGGATACGGTGATGGTCTGGCTACGATAACTACTAACAGTTTTTCCGGTAATCTTACCGCGGTGCAAAACGACAACACGACTGGTACCCTAGATGCTTCCAACAACTGGTGGGGCTCTGCGAATCCGGATTTCAGCGCGATAATTTTCGGTAATGTAAATCATGACCCCTGGTACACAAACGCCGGAATGACAACTTTTAGTTCCGCTAAGGCAATTACAGCCTTTAGCTTTCCGGAGGGGACAGGAGTAATAAACGAATCTAATCACACTATCTCTGTTAATGTTCCTTTTGGTACTGATGTTACTGCTCTCACATCAACTATTAGTATTACTACAGGAGCAGCAATAAATCTTCATGACGCAGTTCAAAATTTCACAAGTCCGGTTACTTATACTGTTACCGCTGCTGACGCCTCAACTCAAGATTATACTGTCATAGTAACTATTCTAGCTAACACTCAAACAGCTCCGGATGCCGGCGGCGCTGCAACGATTAGCAACAGTACTCCTCAAGTTGTAATTACAAACCCAACTCAAGCAGTAGATTTGACAATTAGTAGCGGCACAACCAATCCGACAATTGATGTCAGTTCATTTATTTCAGGCGGGACAGGAACACTTCCTGCAATTACCATTAATTCAAGCGTTGCCAATGTGGTTATTCCAAACGCTACTGTTGTTACGGGTCCAGCAAGCTGGAATGGTGTAATCCAAGCGCCAGTTACTGGCACACCAAGTGGCACAGCTCCAGCAGGATTTAGCGTAGGCGGCACTGTTATTTCTGTCGGCTCGCCTGACGGGACACTTACCT
>JBBDZV010000101.1:1710-11457 GCA_040900005.1 Saccharimonadales bacterium (SeqCode) | reverse complement strand
CCGTCAAAAATAATAGGTCGACCTGTAGCTAAAACTTCCAGACGCCTTTGAGTTTGCCGCCTCTCGAACTCGGCTAAAACTGCCGGGATATTAATATTATCCGCCAGCATATCTTCTTTGACTTCATTTCTAAGCTGGTCGTTATTAAATACAGGTAAGCCGAATTTGCCTGAAAGATAATTGGAAATAATAGTTTTGGAGCTACCGGGCACCCCGGCAAACACTACAGCATACGGTTTCATAGGCTCATTTTACCTTACGATAAAAAATCAGTTGGGCATCACCGTAATTTTTGTCCGCCACCTTTTCGTGAGCGTCAAATTCGGGGGCCTGTTGCTTGCCAGGCCAGTCCAAAACTAAAATGCCGCCCGGCTTAACATGACGTTTAGCCAGTGTATGCAAAAGCGTTTTCTGCAAATGGTCATACGGCGGCGCCAGGATAACGATATCGAACTTGCGCTCCATATTATGGATACTCCAACCGCCAGCATTGGCTCGGCTGACCTTCACCTGCTTTTCCAGGCCTAACTCTTCTACATTCTGCTCAATAACTTTATGGACGGGGCCATCCTTGTCGATAGCCGTAACATTTTTAGCCCCTCGACTGGCCGCCTCAAACGCCAGACCGCCACTGCCGGCAAATGCATCTAGCACCGTCAGTCCTTCGATATCGCCCAGGACATTAAATAGCGCGCCCTTCACCTTATCGCTCATTGGGTGCGTCCGGTTAGCGTGAGGTGATTTATACTCGCGCCCCTTCAAGCGGCCGGCGATTATTCTCATATTACTATCCTACCGCCAATCCAAATCTCGGTAAACTTTCAGGCTAGTTAAGGTTGGTCACGGACCTAAGAGCAGCGACGCGGGACGCCAGATGTGGATACTTCGTCAAATCCTCGTTCTTTTCTATGAACTCCTTAGCGGCATTCCGGGCGGTAGCGATAAGTTTAACATCGGTAAGGTTGGCAACCCGCAGATCCAGCGCGCCGTGTTGGAGTTTGCCATAGATGGCCCCGGGGCCTCGCAGGCGCAGGTCCAGTTCGGCTAACTCAAATCCGTCGGTAATTGTTTCCAGGGCTCTCAGCCGCTGGCTAGGCGCTTGATTGCCATCAAGCATTAAGTAGCAGAAGCTTTGGTGCTCGCCGCGGCCCACCCGCCCCCGTAACTGATGAACCTGGGCCAAACCGAAGCGCTCAGCGCCTTCAAGCATCATTATGGTGGCATTGCGCACATCTACGCCGACTTCTATAACTGTGGTGCTAACCAGGATCTCGTACTGCCGGCTTAAAAATTTCTTCATAACTGCGTCTTTTTCAGCAGACTTCATTTTGCCGTGAAGCAACCCCACCCGCCGGTTCCTAAAGTCTTTCTCGCTAATGCGTTTATAGACCTCTTCTACAGACAATCCGTCAGATATATCGCTATCGGAGATCAGAGGGCAAACAACGAACATCTGCCGGCCGCTATCAAGCTCGCGGTTGACCTTCTCGTATAGAGCCTTCCGCCCCGCCGGCGGACAGATTTGAGTGATTATGCCCAGCCGCCCAATAGGCATCTCGTCAAGAATCGAGATATCCACTTCGCCGTATAGTGTCAGTGCTAAACTACGCGGAATTGGCGTAGCCGTCATATGGAGTACATGGGGCATATGGCCAGCTTTGGCCTGCAGTTTCTTACGTTGTTCCACGCCGAAACGGTGTTGCTCATCAATGATAATCAGTCCGAGCTGGTGCATATCAACTTTTTCTGATATCAGAGCATGCGTACCGACTATAAGTTTGATATTACCGCTAGCAATCCGTTTATGAGCTTCGCTCTTTTGTTTAGCCGACATCCCTCCTATCAGCAAACTGACCTTATCGGCTTGCCCAATATTACTTAACAAGGAAAAGAGAGTGTCGGCGTGCTGACGGGCCAGAATTTCAGTCGGCGCCATCAGAGCGACCTGAAAGCCTTGTTCTATAGCCATGATACCGGCCATAGCCGCCACTACCGTTTTACCGGAACCAACGTCCCCCTCGATTAGCCGGTTCATTGGTTGAGTTTTGGCCATGTCCTGGTAGACACGCCAGGCCACTTTACGCTGGGCGTCGGTCAGCTTGAACGGCAGCTTTTCTACAAACTGCTTGGCCAGCTTCTGCTTGAACGGAATAGCCAGACTCTTTCCCTGAGTTAATTCCTGTTTATTAAGAAGGGCGGCCAGGGTCAGTTCGAAAATCTCCTCAAACCCCAGCCGTTTTTTGGCTTGTGCCAATTTTTTAGCCGAACTGGGAAAGTGCATTTCCAGCAGAGCCGTAGCAAAATCCATTAGTTTCTGCTCAGACAAAAGCCACCCGGGCAAGTGTTCAGGCAGTCTATCTCCCCCTTTTACGGCCTGCCTGACCAGTTTGCGAATGGTAGAAGATTTAAGATCTTTGGTCTCCCGGTAAACCGGCACTATCCGGGCCGTATTGACCGGAAAATCACTTACCAGTTCAACGGATGGGTTCAGGATACCGAAGCGGCTGCGGCGCAGCTGATAATCGCCCGAGATGAAATAAGCCGCCCCGTGCTTAATAGCCCCGGCACGATAAGGCTGGTTGAACCACACCAATCGCACGCTGCCGCTGTCATCAGAAGCGATGGCTTCGGTTATATGCATACCCCGCCGCACGTAGCGACCGCTGAGCGAGCTGATAGTCGCTTGGAGCGTTACTACCCCAGGCCGAAGCTGGCTGGCTTTTGTAACCTGCGAATAGTCCTCATAGCGGCGGGGGTAGTACTCTATGAGGTCATTTAGGGTATGTATGCCCAGAATCGCCAGTTTTTTAGCGACCTCATCCCCTACGCCCTTAAGTTCGGTGATTGGTGAAGATAGCGTCACTAGGTCTAGTGTAACTCATTTGATAAATTCTGTTTTTAGTATATAATTTAAATATGGCAAATCCCGAGCGACCTGATGGCGAGCGCCATAAACTTCTCGATAGATACGGTATAACCCCTTCCGTTGCTCGAAACTGGTTTCAAGAAACATTTAATATAACTCCTGAAATGGTTATCGAACACGGAGGGTTCAGTTCGCATCGAACCGTTGCATTGGCACAAATAGCACTCCGCGAGGAGGGTTCATATTTACTAGAAGAAGTCTACCTTCAAATACGGGAAGAGTTTGAGCAGAAGCAAAAAGCCGAACGGGAAGCAGCTGGTTTTGAAGACGCTAATCTTTTAACTGAAACTTCTTTTGGTAGACATAGGATATATGAGCTTAGAGATTTTTCTGATGATTTAAAGAAGTGGCAGGAGTCACCGGAACTTCAACCTCCTATCACATAGGCCCTCTATTTCTTTTTGAGGCGGAGCCAAACACTTGGACCAAAGTATAAAGGCGCCAACACCGGCTGTACGATTTTTTCAACCGCAAGGAGCGTTTTTTTACCCAACACTCTCTTTAGAGTCGGCGAGCGTAGGTTAGAGCCACTCAAGACCGCATCTACTTCAAAGCCGGCGTCTTTTAGCCATCTAATGATTGTCTTGGGGTGATGGTTCACGAAAGCAATCTCGCCGGAGCGTTTATTTTTAGCGCTTCGGATATCAACTGGGGTCCTTGGAACGCTTTTGCCTCGTAGCCCATAGCGGATACGGTTTAAAAAATGAGCGTCATTGGCAAATTCTAGCAGGAAAATTCCCCCCGGTTTTAATACGCGGGCAATTTCGGTAAATTCGGCCGTTGGGTCAGGAAGGTGATGCAGAACCCGGACCACAAGTACTAGATCTACAGAGCTATCTGGGAACTTTAAATCGGCGGCCTGCAGGTGCTTGCGTTCTACCGTTAGCATATCTTTTAGATATATTTTAGCGATATCCAGCTGTTGGCTGCTAGGTTCGGCAAGCGTTACACTGTCGGCAAATCTAGTCAGAAACTTGCTTAAACGCCCGTAACCTCCGCCGACATCGACTGCGTGGGCAAACCTCCGCCCTCTTAGCAAGCGCTTGATGGCCGCTTCTTCGGCGGCGTGCTCGTATTCCCGACCCTGCCAATAGTCCTGGTAGTTATATGTCGGATCGTCGTACTGATCGGCTTTGCGCACCTTCTTTGGTTTTTTTTCTTGTGCCATCTGTCCCCTTATTTAAGCTCAACTAGGGCTGAGTCTTTATAGGCCTTACCCCGGCGCAAGATTAGTCGGCCATTTAGAAAATCATCCGCTTCAAACTGGGCTTTTTTGGCACTTTGACCATTAACGTATATGGCACCGGCCTCAAGCAGCCGCCGAGCATCGGAATTAGAGCTGGCTAACCCGGTTCTGACCAGTGCTTCAACTATAGTTCCGTTTTTAGACATGGTGGTGTAAGGAATCTCACTCCTTAGTCGGTGGATAACAGCTTCATCGGCTTCATCAATCGGCGTTTCACCCGTCAAGACCTTCTTGAGTTCCTCGGCTTCCGCCGAGGCCTGTTTAGTGTGGACGGCTTCGGCTACTTTTTGGCTTAAAAAATTTTGAGCCAACCTTAGCTGGGGTTGCTTTTGGTGAGCTGCCATTAGCCGACCTATTTCCTCGCGACTGGCAAAAGTAAAAATCTTTAAGTAGTCTTCTACGTCGGCGTCATCGACATTTATCCAAAACTGCCGGAATTGGGTTTCGGAAGTCTTTGCGGGATTAAGCCAGATCGCTCCGGCCTCACTCTTGCCAAACTTTTGACCGGTTGATTTATCGACAACCAACGGCATGGAAAAAGCATGTACCTGTTTACCTTCCTTTTTACGAATCAGGGGCACCCCGGAGAGCATATTTCCCCACTGGTCGGAGCCGCCTATCTGAAGCACCACGCCGTGGTTTTTATGCAGATGCCAATAGTCATAGCCCTGGATTAAAGAGTAGCTGAATTCGGCGTAGCTAATGCCGGAGCCGCCTTCGCCCATTCGTTGAGTCACGAATTCGCGCTGCATCAGTTCCGTCATCGAATAGTTCTTGCCGACGTCGCGTAGAAACTCCAGGTAGCCGATGTCTTTGAACCAGTCATAGTTATCTACCTGCACGTAAGGATGGCCGCCGAACAGACTGTCGATTTCTTTTTTTATTCTGCCGACATTCTTGACTATTTCTTCACGACTTTTTAAGTCGCGTTCTTCTTGCTTACCGCCGGGGTCGCCGATTAGGCTAGTGGCACCGCCTACTAAAAGCACCGCTTTCCAGCCGCTCTCTACTAACCTGCGGGCCAGTATCAGCACCGCTAGGTTGCCGACAGTTAAGCTATCGGCCGAACAATCTATGCCCAGATAAAAAGACTGGGGCTTGTCCAGCCACTTTAGGTCGTCAAAGGTCGTATCTTTTATAAGCCCGCGCCACTTCAGGTCTTCGCTCAAAGTCATATCAGAATAACCTTTTACTATAAGATACTTTCACTGTTTATATTATAGCTTAACATCAGCCCTTAATTTTAGGGGTTTTTAAGACAACCGTTTTGCTATAATAAGTAACGGCAATGGAAATTAGCGAATGATATTCAAGCGTTCCGGTGACCGCCTGCGCAAATCCAGCAACCGCTTTGTTACGACCAGGACAGGCAGAGTGCTCAAAACTCACCGTTCACTTGGGGGAAGATGGATGGCCACTAGAGAATCAAAAGCCCTTAGAAGAGTCCAGAGAATGCGGGGATTGCCTAAATCACGCCTGAAACGTCTAGCTTGGCGGATGCATCCCCGGCAGCTGGCGGCTTTTTGGTTCAGCCGCGATGGCGGCATTATGACCCTGAAAATCGCCGGTATATCTATATTTATACTTTTTGTTTTGATTTTGGGAATATTCGCTTTTTTCCGAAAGGACCTGCCTAATCTACGCGATATTTCAGGCGATAACTTAGGCGGCAGTATCAGTTATTACGACCGTACCGGCAAAGACCTGTTGTGGCAAGATTATGACGCCGTTAAGCGAGTACCGGTGGAAGGCGAAGAGATATCCCAATATATAAAAGACGCCACGGTAGCTATTGAAGACCGAGACTTTTATGAGCACAAAGGTTTCGATATCCGTGGCATCATGAGGGCGACTCTTCACGATATAACTAATCGCGGCAGCACCCAGGGGGGATCTACGATAACCCAACAACTAGTTAAGCTTACCCAGGAGTTTGGTAAGAAACGAACCATCATATTAAAGATGAAAGAACTCATACTAGCTGTGGAGTTGGAGCGTACCTATACTAAGGATGAGATACTTACTGGATACCTGAATGCTGCCCCCTACGGCGATGTGGATTATGGGATAAAAGCCGCGGCGGCCGACTACTTCCACGTTTTGCCAAAAGACCTGACTCTAGCTCAATCAGCTATGCTGGCAGCCATCCCTAAAGCTCCGTCTTATTATTCTCCTTACGTAGAAGAGTGGTTCGACGCGGAGGCACTGATAGGTCGCCAACACTACGTCCTGGATGTCATGGTAGATATGAAGACCATCACCAAAGCCCAGGCCGAAGAAGCCAAAAAGGTAGATATCCTTGCCCAAGTCCAGCCCCAGCAGTCCAAATATGCCGGGATTGAGTCACCTTATTTCGTACTGGCGGCCAAAAACCAACTGACCCGTGAGGTCGAAAGCGCCGGGTCTGCCAAAGTAGGCGGCTGGAAAGTAATAACTACCTTAGACACTAAGTTGCAGAAACTGGCCGACGATCAGGTCCAAAAGGGCTTGGGCCAGGTGAGGCGCCAGGGCGGTGATGTTGCGGCCTTTGCCGCCCAAGACGTTAAGACCGGACAGATGGTGGCACTGGTAGGCGGCGGTGATTTCGATAACAAAGACTACGGCAAAATTAATTACGCTCAGTGGCCAGTGTCGCCAGGCTCCAGTTTTAAGCCCTATGATTATCTAACCCTGATTGAAAACAGCACCAATGCCGGTGCCGGTTCAGTACTTTATGATGTGCGCGGTCCCCTGCCCGGTTACCCATGTACCAATAAGGCCCGGCCTAAAAGCGGCGGCAACTGTTTGCACGACTACGACTTTCGTTTCCCGGGAGCTCTAACTTTGCGCTACGCCTTAGGGGCATCGCGCAACATCCCGGCCGTTAAGGCCATGCTGACATCCACTGTAGAGAAGACTATCAAAACTGCAGAAGAGATGGGTCTTAGAAGCGGTTATAAATGCTACAAGGCTGGAACCGACGTGGCTAACGCCACCGCCGCCGATGAAGACCCCTGCTACGCTTCTTCAGCCTTGGGCGACGGCTCCTACTTGCGGTTAGATGAGCACGTCAACGGTTTTGCTACTATAGCCCGATTGGGCACTTACCTAGAACAAACCTACATACTAGATGTAAAAAATGCCGCTGGCAAATCACTGTCTGGTTTTACTTGGCGCCAGCCTGAAAAAGAACCGGAGAAGAAACAGGTAATCAGGCCGGAAAGCGCCTATATCGTGGCCGACATACTGTCCGACCCGCGGGCCAGTTACTTTACTACTAAAATTTATCATCGTTATAACGGCTGGAACTTTTCTTTAAAGACCGGGACCACCAATGACTCCAAAGACGGACTGCTGATGGGCTTTTCCGGCAAATACGCCGCTGGAGTTTGGGTGGGCTACCACACCCGTCAAAGAGCCATGAGTGGCTTTATGGAAACTATGACACGGCCGATATGGAGCGGTTGGATGACCGCCGCTCACTCCGGCTTGAAGCCCGAGAACATTAGCCGACCCAGTGGTATCCAGACATTACCCGCCTATGTCATCAGAAATCACGTAGGGTCGGGTACCATCGAGCCAAGCCCAACCAACGATCTTTACCCTAGCTGGTATAAGGCAAAGACCGGGACTAATAAAAGTTCCACTATCGATAGGGTCTCCAACAAACTGGCCACCAGTTGTACACCCGTCCTGGCTCGCCAGACTGTCGGCGGCAACAGCCGCGCAGAGCAATTCTCGATAGACATTTTCTATGGGGCCGGCTCGGCCAACGCAACTACAACCGCCCAGGATGACGTCCATGCTTGCGGTGACACAAAGCCAGACATAACTGTAACAGTCTCCAACAACCTAGATGGTACTTATAGCATTGTAGGCACGGCTACGGCCGGGTCGCACCCTTTCAAAGATTCCAGATATCCGCAGTTCCCAGGCAAAATTCACCTATCGGTCAATGGGAAAGTAATAAAAAGTTGTAATATAGCGGCTTCTCCGGCCAGCTGTACGGCTAATTACACTCCGGCTTCGAATGGTAAGTATTCTATTAGTGCCCAGGTCATAGACAGCGTATTGTATGAAGCAACGGATGCGGTTAGCGCAAATTTAACAAAACCCCCGACGGAGGAACCTCCGGGAGGGGGAGGAGAGGGCGGCGAGGATTAGATTAGAAGCTCGACTAATCTATTGAAAGATAGGTATTTAAAGCCGAGCGTACATCATTAACCGGTAGTAAGAAGGGTGGTTTTTTACCAGAGCGGACCAGTGGGCCTATGGCTGCCTCAAAGCCTAGCTTTTTGGCTTCGCTTAAGCGTTTATCTAGAAGCGGCACGTGACGGACTTCCCCGGAAAGCCCGACCTCACCAAAAACGACGGCGTTCTTATTCAGCTGCATGCCTTTGGCGGCACTAGCGATGGCCATACAGACCGCTAAATCGGCTGATGGCTCAGTTAAGCGGATACCGCCGACGATATTCACATAAATGTCTTTGTCGGATAATTTCAATTTGGTGCGCCGTTCTAAAACGGCTACTAACAAATTTACTCTGGTCAAATCAATTCCACTGGCGGTGCGCTTAGGGTAGCCGTAGCTGGTAGGGTTTACCAACGCTTGCACTTCGACCAAAAGTGGTCGACTGCCCTCTATGGTGGCGTGGACGACAGAACCATCGCTGGCCTGGCGTTCGGCCAAGAGTGCTGCCGAAGGGTTATCAACCGTTTTTAGCCCTTTATCGGTCATCTCGAAAATACCGGTCTCGTTAGTTGAGCCGTAGCGGTTTTTGACACCCCTTAAAATTTTAAAACCGCCGTACCGATCGCCCTCTAGCTGCAAGACCACATCTACCATATGCTCTAAAACCTTTGGGCCGGCTATAGATCCTTCTTTGGTAACGTGGCCGACCAAAATTAAAGCAGTGTTTGTGGCTTTGGCAGCAGCCGTCAAAAGTTGGGAACTGTTAGTTATCTGGCTAACATTGCCCGCCGCCGAGCTGACTTCATTGATAGATATGGCCTGCACAGAGTCAACTACCACCAAATCGAATTCACCGCCTGCGATAGTCGCGGCTATATCGTTAGCAATTGTAGAGACCGCTAGATTCAAGTTTTTGTGGTTGGTTCCGAGTCGCTCGGCTCGTAGGGCTACCTGACGAGCTGATTCTTCGGCGCTAACATATAAGACCTTGTGCTTGCCAGCTACGTTATAGGCTAGCTGAAGAAGTAAGGTGCTCTTGCCAATACCCGGCTGGCCGGCCAAAAGGCTGACACTGCCGCGAACGAACCCCCCGCCCAAGACCGCATCGCTTTCTGCAAGGCCCGTAGAGATGCGAGCAGTTCGGGTAGCGGCAGCTTTTGGCACCGGTTCAACAGTAAGTGCCTTGCCGCTAGCGCCAGCCGTCGCAGTAGTTACTTCAAGTTGCTCGGTCAAACTATTCCATTCGCCGCAGGCCGCACAGCGTCCCATCCAGCTGCGGTGGGCCGCACCGCAGGCACTACAAATATATTTAACTCCTAAGGACTTGGCCATGCTGTTTTCTAGTTTAACAGACTACCTGGCATCTTGGGTGGTCAGACGGGTGTCTATGGCGCTATAGAGATT
>JBBDZV010000101.1:0-1610 GCA_040900005.1 Saccharimonadales bacterium (SeqCode) | reverse complement strand
CAGACTACCTGGCATCTTGGGTGGTCAGACGGGTGTCTATGGCGCTATAGAGATTTTGAAGCTCGCCAGCTACCTGCTGATACTCTTCGACTAGGTCGTTAAAATAGGCTACATCATTCTTGTATTTGCGGACGTCAGTGTTGTAGGCCCTAACTCTGGAATTAAAGCCTGGTATGGCTCCATTGTATTCAGCGGTCCTCCCAGAAGTTCGTAAGCTATCAAGCCGTTGTCTCTCGCTTTCAATATCGACTAGTTGATTCTGCAGAGCGGTCTCCTGTTTTTTAATTTGCTCACGAAGACTGTTCAATTGCCGCTCATAGTCCTTAATCTTATCCTGTCGAGACTGGAATTCAGCTTCGTAGCTGTTGGCTAGCTTGACGACGCGCTGCCGATCAGAAAAATAACGGCTGTAGTAAGCCTCTAACGGCGCTGGCAGGTCGCTTATCTCTGTCCCGAAAATGGAGTGCATTTCATTGACCAACTCATTCGGCTCAGTCTTTTTATATAGCTGGATAGTGTCCTGAATCCGGCGATCGCTCAAACGATTCTGATAATAATCTTGAAGCATGGCGTCTATGTCCTCTTTCTCGCCGTCGTTCAGGCGATCATAAGCGGCGTGCAGAAGTTCATGAGCGGCAGTCACCTCCTGGACGTTGCCCAAACGTTTATCCTGGACGTCATAGACTATAATTCCTTCCTGGTCAGAGTGGTAACAGCCCAAAACAATGGTCTGCTCCCCCTGAGGACAGCGAGTTCGAAAGGTTTCCACATTCCCGATTAACTCCGGGTGATTTACGTAGAATATGCGCCGCGCCGATTCAGTCATAGTGTTGGCGCTAGCCAGCGCTACGATGTCCGGCGGTGGCGTATAGCTTCTAAGGCGCCACCAGTCCTCAATAGCCTGGGCGTTTTTGAAAGCAACGAACGGCAGAGCTACAAAGCCGATAATCAGCAGGGTATAAGTCAACCGTTTGAAAGCGCTCATTCTATTTTTAGTATAGCTGAAAGTTCAGTTATTCGGAGGCGGCGGCGTAGACTAATTGAGCTTCGGCTTTTTCGCGGGTTTTTCGGGCGTTAACGGTCACGACGTCACCCTTATGATAACTTTCGTCCAGCAAGCCAGCTGCAATGGCATCCTCCAAAGTTTCTTGGATAAGACGTCGCATCGGTCTGGCACCGTTATGGGAATCATAGCCTTGCTCCAGCAGATACTCTTTAGCGGGTTTACTGACCTGCAGGCCAATGCCTTTCTTGACTAGGCGGTTCCGAAGATCATCCAGCTGGATCTCCAAAATTTTAAGAGCATCTTTTCGAGTTAGGGCGCGGAAGACGATGATCTTATCGATTCGGTTCAAAAGTTCCGGACGCATAGTCTTTTTCAAATCTTCCAATACCTTGCCTTTGTTGGCGATATGCAGGGCATCTAGGTTGTCCAAATCGGCGGGATCAATAGCGCCGAAGCCGAAGCTGGCTTCTTTTTGCAATTTTTCGGCCCCTATATTGCTGGTCATTATGACAATGGTATTAGTAAAGTCTATCTTGCGGCCCTTAGCATCGGAGAGCGTTCCGTCCTCTAGAATCTGCAGCAGCATATTGAAAACATCCGGATG
>JBBDZV010000100.1:0-1725 GCA_040900005.1 Saccharimonadales bacterium (SeqCode) | reverse complement strand
ACTGGGGCGGAGTTACCTCTACCGGAGCCAATTCCCGGGCATTTACTATTGCCGTCCGCGACGATGGCAATGAAACGGAAGTGGACCCGTATGTTGACCGCGGGACGGTCGGCGCCACGGTGGTTTCCTCAATAGTCGGGGTAACCGGCGGAATTGACGCCGGCACCTGGACATCCACATTGTCCCTAGCGACAGTGGGGGCAAAATCAACTTCGGGTGACGCCATCGCGACAGTTGCTGACTCTGGCTATATCCCATTCTGGGGCTCTGCCAGCTTTACGCCAGCAACCAGCACCACCCTTTTGGTAGGAAGCCAGCTTGGCTTTACTGTTGCAAAAGATATGCAAACCGGCAGTCCGCTACTATTTGGCACTTGGAACTTTGCCACACCCCGGGACTATGTGGACTTGGGTAAAGCTTCTACCGGAGGATTGGTTTTTGCCGTAGCAGATGCCAGTAACGACTACAAGGCCTGGACCATAGGCGGCCAGTTTGATAAAACCACCAATCCTGACAAGCGCAACAAATTCGCCATTCAAGTCAACCAAAGCACTGCCACAACCTACGGTTCAAGCGGTACACTTAACGACGTAAACAAAATCCTCTACCTTGCCGCCGGAGTTTATGGTGCAGTCCTTTGGCGAGGGTCTAATTTGTGGCTACTCACCGAGACGATTCTGGCCGGTGGCTCTGCTACCACACCGCTTACCTTTGAGCAAATGGAAACTGCCGTCAATGACGGCACAGGGCGTATCCCTATCTTTGACCGAGATGGTTCCGCAGCTACTATCTGGACCCGTATCCGCGTTGGTGGTGGAGAAGCCGTGCATTACGACGTGGATGCCAAAACGTTCCAATGGCCAAGAGCGGCGGATGCAGTGGACTACTTTACTTTCCACGTTGATAATAACGTTGTCGGGATCGAGTTTTATGGATTGGCTGGGGACACCTTATATTTTACCAATTCCGTATTCGTATCCAGCTCAACCTACTATTGGCGGTTCAATGCGAGCCACTCGAGTTTGGCTACAATAGACTTTTCCGGCACGCGTGTTATTAACGCCACGGTGACACTTAGAAGCACCTCGGATTTAGACGGCGTAAGCTTCCAGGAATGCCCGACTTTCACCCAAAACTCGGCTACGCTCACCAATTGCGCCTTTTTGGATACTAAAGTATCTTCCGCTTCTCCGGCCGACGCGGCGCTCATCTCGGATAGTTCTTTTACCTCAACTGGTACAGGCCACGCTATTGAAATAGGCGGCACCGCGGCGAACATTACACTTACGAATGTGGATTTCACCGGCTACGCGGCATCGGACGGCTCCACGGGCAACGAAGCGATCTATGTGAATATTGGGTCGGGTTCTATGACCATCAGCATTTCTGGTGGCACGACCCCGTCTATCCGCACCGCAGGAGCTAGCGTAACAGTTACCTCTCCAGCTATTCTCACCATTAACATTGTTGATGCGGACGGAACGGCAGTGACGGAGGCTTGTGAAGTTACAGTAGTAAAAACTTCTGATGATACTGTGCTTTTCAATGCGGAGAATGTTACAACAGGAACTGTTAATTACTCATATTCAAGCGGTTCGGGAACTACCACGCATATCAACGTCCACAATGTTTCGGCATTCCAAAACAAGACCTTTAGTGGGCATGTTTTGGCATCAGAAGATGAAACGATTACTATTCAGTTGGACGAGGACAGGTTTTACGAGA
>JBBDZV010000099.1:0-1749 GCA_040900005.1 Saccharimonadales bacterium (SeqCode) | reverse complement strand
ATTAGGCCATTTAACCGCATCAATGTGGATGCCTGGTATATGAAGAAGCTTCTAGCCGTGGGGGACCGATACGGCTTTTCCCTGCATGTACCGACTTCAGAATTGAGTCAGAACCAGCTGGATAAGATTCTATATGGTACCGGCGAGGAAACTTATAAAGTTCAGCTTGGTTTGGGGCGCAGTTTTAGTACTACCTATGAAGGGGTTATTCCCAACCTGGAGCGAAGGCACAAAGAGACCGACAGCGACTTTATACGCCGAGATATCGAGCGGTTTATGCAGGAACGTCCTTGCCACGCCTGCCACGGCCGCCGACTGAAGCCGGAAATCCTGGCAGTGACCGTAGCTAGCAAATCCATAATGGATATCTGCGAACTATCGATTGATGATGCTTTGGAGTTATTCAAATCTATCAAGCTGAACGTAAGCGAAATGTCGATTGCCAAACAGATTCTAAAAGAGGTAAACGCTCGTTTACAGTTTCTGCAGGACGTCGGCCTAAACTATTTGAATTTGGCCCGGAGTGCTGTATCGCTGTCGGGGGGCGAGGCCCAGCGAATCCGGCTGGCCACCCAGATAGGTTCGGGCCTGCAAGGCGTGCTGTATGTTTTGGATGAACCCAGTATCGGCCTGCACCAGCGGGACAATGAGCGACTGCTTAAAACCCTTCAGAAACTCCGAGACCTGGGTAATAGCGTAATTGTTGTGGAGCACGACGAGGAAACCATCCGCAGTGCCGACTTTTTAGTGGATATCGGTCCTGGGGCCGGAGTTCACGGCGGCGAAATCGTTGCTACCGGAACACCCGATCAGGTAGCCAAAGCTAAAAACAGCATAACGGCCCAATTCCTGCGCGGCGATAAAATCATACCGACTCCCAAAAAGCGTCGTTCGGGCAACGGTAAACGACTGCTAATCAAGGGTGCCCGTGAAAACAACCTCAAAAACATCGATGTGGCTATACCGATGGGCCAGCTAGTGGTAGTCAGCGGTGTCAGCGGTTCAGGCAAATCTAGTCTTATAAATGATATTTTGGCTCGGGAACTATCGGCCCGGCTAATGCGCGCCCAAACGGTACCTGGCCGGCATAATGACATTGAGGGCATAGATCAGCTGGATAAAGCTATAGTGATTGACCAGTCCCCGATAGGCCGTACCCCCAGAAGCAATCCGGCGACATATACCGGTGTCTTTACACCTATCCGGGAGCTTTTCGCCCAGATGCCCGAAGCCAAGCTTCGCGGCTACAGTCCCGGACGCTTCAGCTTCAACGTTAAAGGTGGTCGCTGTGAGCATTGCTCGGGTGATGGTGTAATCAAAATTGAGATGCATTTTCTACCGGATGTATATGTAGCCTGTGAAGTCTGTCACGGCAAGCGCTATAACCGCGAAGCCCTTGAAATCCACTATAAAGGCAAGACCATAGCCGATGTGCTAGAGATGACTACCGAGCAAGCGCTGGAGTTCTTTGAAAATATCCCGGCCATCGCCCGTAAACTCCAAACCCTGGTAGACGTCGGGCTAGGCTATATCACGCTGGGCCAACCGGCTACCACATTGTCGGGAGGGGAAGCCCAGCGCATCAAGCTGGCTTCCGAGCTATCCCGCCGGCCCACCGGCCGGACACTTTACATACTGGATGAGCCGACGACCGGACTGCATATGGCCGACGTCGCCAAACTGCTAGACGTGCTGCACGCTTTAGTGGACGCTGGTAATAGCATGGTGGTCATCGAGCACAACCTAGAT
>JBBDZV010000098.1:0-1754 GCA_040900005.1 Saccharimonadales bacterium (SeqCode) | reverse complement strand
GAAGCCGGAGGGAATTACAAAACCAATACCGGCAACGGCTATTACGGGGCTTACCAATTTGCGGTACCGACCTGGAACAGCCTAAAGACCGGCTATGCCCGGGCCGACCTGGCGCCTCCATCGGTCCAAGATCGAGCTGTTATCGCCAATACCAATCGTTCATCAGGCGGTCTAGCCACCCAGCACCCCGGGTGTTATAAAAAACTTGGCCTTTCTAAATTCCCCCCAAGTAATCGTTAGTACTTTTAGAGTAACGGGAATAAGCTGTACAATTGGCTAGATGAAGGATTCCATGCCCAAGAAGTCTTTGGGTCAGCATTGGCTCACGGATGAAGCGGCTTTAAGCTCCATTGCCCAGTCGGCCTATATCAGTCCCGAAGACACGGTTCTGGAAATCGGCCCAGGCCACGGCGCACTCACTAAGCACTTGGTGCTAGAAGCCAAAAAAGTCATAGCCGTAGAACTGGACGAAAAGTTGGCGGCGGCTCTGCCAAAAAATATTAAAGATGCCAACCTGGAGGTGGTACAGGGAGACATTTTGCAGTTTGATCTAAGCAAACTGCCCACTCGCTACAAAGTCGTAGCTAACATTCCATATTATCTGACAGGGAAAATTATGCGTCTCTTTGCCTCGGCCAAGAACCGCCCGTCAACCGTAGTTCTGCTGGTACAAAAAGAGGTGGCCGAACGGATATGTGGCCAGCCGGGCAAAATGAGTCTGCTGGCGGTTAGCGTTCAACTTTATTTCGAGGCACGTTTAGGCATCGTAGTCCCAGCCGCCAGCTTTAACCCTAAACCTAAAGTAGATTCGCGGGTAGTCATACTGCACCGCCACCGCTGGCCGCTTTTCAAGGGTTTGCGTGAGCAGAAATTTTTCGAGGTCGTCAAAGCCGGTTTTTCTAACCCCCGTAAGAAGCTACGCAGTTCTTTGAGTGCCGGTTTGCAAATCTCTAAAACCGAGGCCGATAAACTGTTGGCCAATGCCGAGATAAATGGTGACTTACGCCCAGAGCACTTAAGCCTGGCGCAATGGCACAGACTTTACACCCACTATGCCGTTAAAAAAGACCTCCGCTCCTTACTGCCAAAATAAATTTTTTGGTCCCCTGCCCTAAATACTTGACTAGTTAAGTATCTGCCTGATAGCATAAGTGGTATATGAAAAACACATTCTCTGGTCGCCGCGGTTCGTTTCCTCCCCTGCTCCACTTGACGTATGTTTTACAACAGTTGTCAGATGATACTTTGAACGCCCAGGCTGGGGTAGGACTGTCCCAAGCCCGCATAATGAGTGTCTTGGGTACCTCCGCCCCTATATCTCAATCCGCCGCCGCTTTTTATCTGAATCAGACGGAGGCTAATGTCAGCCGGCAGCTGCAGACTATGAAGAGAGCCGGGCTGGTGAAGATCACCAAGAATAAGAAAGACGGCCGCCAGCGCGACGTACTACTGACCACCAAGGGCCAGACCAGGTACCAAAAGGCTCAGAAGATTTTGAAAAAACAGCAGAATGAGTTTTTGAAAATGCTCAACCAGGGCGAAGCCGATATGCTGGACTACGCTGCCCAAAAACTCTCCAAACAGCTCTAAAAACCACTGGTATTGCTAACGTTTTTATGCTATAATACCTATAGTCACTTGTGAGGTGACAAATTCATTCGCCTTGACTGCTGCAAAGCAGCGGTTTGGGGGGCTGAATTTAAGCTCGACGTTGGATCTTTAACAACTAGTTCGCAGACCGCTTGCCGAGCGTT
>JBBDZV010000097.1:1256-12144 GCA_040900005.1 Saccharimonadales bacterium (SeqCode) | reverse complement strand
CTCAAAAAAAGACACTAATGGCAGCAATGATGCCAATGAAAAAACTTGATATTGCAAAATTAGAAGCCGCCTTTCTTTCGGCTAAATGAACTCTAGTTTCTTTGAACGTGATGACATGGTGGCCGCGTTTTTCTAGGGGAGACCGTAGAGCATCGAGTCAGATATCCAGAGTCTTGGCGAGATTACCGTCCCAATCTAAGAGGATATATTGGTACTGTTTCATCTTAAATATAGTGGCAGTAAGTGCGCAATAGCCTCAATCGTAGGTAGCTTAGAATTGACAAACCTAATGAATCACATTACAGAGGTGATGTCTTTGACAAAACTTACTAATTATGCTAAAATCTTTGTGATTTAGTAAGCAGTCGCCAGAGGTGGGCGGCACTGGTTCCTAATCAATTATTTTAAGGAATCAATATGGCTTTTGAACGTGTTGTCGAAATTGTTGAGTCTCCTCAGCTTGAGGAGGCTATTGAAGCTATTAGCCTAGATGAAAAATCGGGAGAGAAGCCCGCGGACAGTGGTACTGCCCCATTAGCACCTGAAAATTGGATATCCTCAAAACAACTCATCAATGAATTAGAATGCAGCCACAGAACTTTAAACAAAGCAGTCAGGGAGCTAGAGGAAAGATTAAAGGATCTTCCTGATTGGCATGGTAATTACAAAAGTGTGTCTGGCAATAAGAATTATGGAAGAATTATTCCTCACTTTCATCCCGAAGCTGTTGAGCTAATTAGACAGAAAGTACCACCTCCCGGAGAGCCTGCGCCAGAGGGATGGATGAGCCGAAATGCAGTGTCAAAACAATTCAAAATAGATAATAAGCTTACACAAAAATGGTTAGATGAGACTATCGAAGAGCATCCAGGTTGGTTCGATATTATTAAGGCTAGGAACGGCAACTCCATTACTCGTGTATCTCCAGCATTCGTTGATTATGTTCAAGAAAAAATTGGGGGCTTTAAAGATGCACCTGAGGGATGGTTAACAAAGGCTGACCTAGAGCAAAAATATGGAGTCTCGCACGACTCCGTAAGAAAGATGGTTAAGGCCATTGAAGAAGAAAGACCTGGCATTTCTACCATGTTCAGGGACCGTAACGGCACTAGCCGTATCCGTGAATACTTCCTTCCCGAAATAACTGAAATTATTGAGCAGACTATGTCTCTACAGAAAGCTATCCCTGAAGGTTGGCTTACAATCAATGGATTGGTGAAAGCTATAGGTCATGATAGCGGTACTATACGACGATCGGTTGAGAGAATCGTAGAAAAAAATCCTGAGCTTGCTAAAGACTCGCAGCTTACTAGAGGTAGTTACGATTACTTCCACCCAGAGCTTGCAGTTCGAGTTGAAGAAGAGTTAAGCCAGCGGTTTTCTCAACCGCCAGATGGTTGGGTGTCTAAAACTGTACTAGGTAGAGAGCTTGGAAAAAGCAAACAAGCAATCAATGATTTTATAGATACTTTTCGCCAAGAACATCCTGACTGGTTTAGTAACTACTATGACCCTAGTGCCAGGAAACACTCAGAACACTGTTATCCAGAGTTTGTTGCATTGGCCGTAGAGCGTTTTTCTGAACATGGCCCAGCACCTGAAGGATGGGAGACCACTCATAGTCTAATGAAGGTGCTAGGAGTTAGCGACCGATATTTGAAACGAATAGTTAATGAAATTGAGACCGATAATCCTGACCTGATTGCAACTTATCTAGATAAAGGAGGTCGTGCAGCTAAACATCTTCATCCCGAAGCAGTTGAAAAAATCAAAGCTATCGCTAGTCAATATGAAGATGCGCCAGAAGGTTGGATAACTAACTTTGGACTTACTAAAGAACTAGACAGGCCCCAAAAAAGGGTTGAGGCATTGGCCAAAGAGATAATTGCTGAACATCCAGAGTGGATTGCCGACTATAAAGACAGCGGCGGTAGAGTACGAAAACATTATCACCCAGAACTAGTGGCGATGATTACAGACATTCTCGCCCTACACCAAATTGAGATTGACGGTGAAATCGAATGTCAACAACTAGCTACCGATGTAGAATCTTTCATATCTCAAATTGCTGACGGAGAAACAATCGAAGCTAAGGAGTTTCAGGAATTACTTCAGCTTTTTGGTTCAGAGAATGCTATAGATATTCTCTTCCAGCATAGGCCCGAGTATCAGAAAATTGCCCTACCGTTTGCCAAACGAGTTATTGGCGATTATCTCGGTGAGTTTTTGATAATTAGAGGAGACTTGCAATTTGATAATCTTGAAAAGGGTATCGAGTATTTATCTGACCCTAATCTTAAACAGGGATTAACTGAAGTTATTAAAAATAACTGCCTCCGTTTCTATAACCAGCAACGAAGGAATGGGCGAGGTGAAGATGACCTTGCTACCCTCCAAAGTTACATAGCTGATCTACGTAGAAAAACTGAAAGCTACAGAACAGCGGAACTAGCCGAGGTTCTTGATGAAGTAGAAGAGTATTACAAAGCGTTGTTTGAAGTTATTCAAATTCCTGACAACATCGTGGGCCAGCTAGAGCCGGGTAGATTTTTCCCTGACATTAATCAGCGAATAAACATTCTAGAACTTATGGGCAAGCAGAAGATGCTGATTGCAGACGAAATGGGAGTGGGTAAGTCGGCATCTGCGATTTTGGCAAAGGAAACGCTAGGTATCACACAAGCATTAATAGTAGTGCCGAGTAACGTAGTCGACGTGTGGCAGAAATACCTCTCCGATCATAAAAATGGCAACGGCGAGGCTATCGGTTATTTTAAAGAGGGCCATTCTCCCCGAGTTTTAATCATTAACGGCCTGGATAGTTTAGACGATCTTAATCCGGCTGATTACGACTACGTAATTATTTCGCAAGAACGTCTAACCGAAGATTACATGGTAGCTCTCGAGCAATTCGATTATGAAATGTTGATTGTTGACGAAGCCCACAAACTTAAGAACATCACTAGTGGTAAGCGAGCAGATAATTTAGTTAAACTTGCCGAAAAAATTGAAGGCGATGATAAGTACTTAGCTTTGCTTTCTGGCACGCCAATTCCTAACCACGTTGGGGATATAGCTATGGTTCTAAAGCTTCTATATCCAGAAAAATTTGAAAGTGTAGCAAACAAAGATTTAACACGCCAAATACTTGAGGGTGATGTCTTAGATTTGCGTAGCTTGTTAGTGCCACGTATGCAGATGAAGTCCTTGGCTGAAAGTATTGAAATGCCAACTTTGTATGAAGAGTTACATACCATTCAGATGTCCGAAGAAGAACGCAATGCTTATGAAGTTTTACTTGAAGAAGATGAGCTTACGGCTTCGCAAAAACTACAAATCCTAAGACAGTTTGCGCTTAATCCACAGATTTTTGAAATAACCCCGGGACTTAAAAGTTCAAAGCTTAGGATCGTAGGCGAATCGCTGCGCACAACTTTTGCAAATAAGAATAAGGTCGTAATGTTTGTTAACGGCTATATTGACGGAGTGATCCGTGGCGAAAATACAATTTTCGAAGGATTGGATTTGCCCGAAGATATTGAAGTACACGTTATTGACGGTAAAGTTCCAAAGGCTCGTCGACTTGAAATTCAGAAGATGCTACAAGAACAGTCTGATAGAAAGATGCTCTTAGCTGTTAGCGGACAAACTGCCGATGTTGGCGTAGATTTTTCTGGTGCTGAAGAACTGTACTTTTATAATGAACCATGGACGGAATATGACAAGCGCCAGCAACAGGGCCGCGTATATCGACCTGGGCTAAAACACGATTTAGTTAGCCATACATTTTATATAGAGGGCTCCGTTGAGGAGGGCATTCATAAGTATATTGAATACAAATACAATGCTGTAGAGAAATTGCTGAGAGGTATACCATTATCCGAATTAGAACGTGAATTGCTTCGAGAAGATGAAAAAAGAGTTGACCCAAACCTAGAAGTCAATCCTACCTTAGCTGAGCATTACCTGTCTTCGTGGCATAGAATGCTCAAAATCTATAACCATATAAAAGAAATAGGTGAGCCAAACTTCCGCAAATTCCTTGACCGTTATGCTCGTGAATATGCTGAGTGCTATACGGAATTAGGTAGCCGAAGCTATCAGGCTAACGCTAATCGCCTTGCCGGTACTGTAATAGATTCATTAGCAAAATCCAAAAATCAGCTCGCGGAACATGTGCGGATATTGGATGTCGCTTCTGGCCCTGAGATGCTAAGGCGACACATAGCTAAAGACTATCAGGACCAAGTTGTTAGTGTAGATATCAACTCGCACCATTTTGAGCAAGTTGACGATAAGCGTCGAGTTGGCAGTTTTTTAGATTTACCAACACCTGATAGCACTGTTGACTATGCAAATCTGGCTCTAGCTCTTCACTATACAAAATTCCTACCAAGCAGAGGCGAATATGAACGAGTTAAGGTTTTCCAAGAATTAAATCGAGTTCTAGTAAATAATGGAGTGGCCGTGATTAATTTAATGCATAACCACGACCTCAAGAATATTGAGCTTTTTGCTCAGGCAATCGAGAAGGTTGGCTTTAAAGTTGTAGAAGGATTGAGTGGGAAAATTAGCTCGGCTAATAATTTCAGGTCTAGAATGTTGGTTCTGCAAAAAGTAAGCCCGTGCATCCAAGATACTACTACTCTAGTCCAACAGATTGGTGCTCCATTACTGCAGGGCTTTAAGTTCGCTAAAACAGATGTAAAACTTAAAGATTCTAGAAAAATAGTCACTACGTTTATTGTTGATGATGCCAAGAAGATTAAAGCAAGGCTTAATCAAACAGACCGATTTGTCTTAAATGAAGAGCACGAAGTCATAACAACAATGAAAAGCTTACGTAGAAAGTATGGCTCAATTAGAAATATACCTTCAGAACTCATTTTTCAAAGTGGCTTAGCTCGTGCTTTTACTGGCAAAACTTACGTTCTATTCAAAAGTCTAGATACTGGAAACGGTGCTGTAATAACAAGATAGTGCTGGTGCAAGCGGGACTCACGTCGTGTTAGGACGGAGCCCGCGCTTGCACCGTGAGTGACGGCTTCATGACCAGCTGAGGCTGATCACACCGCCCGAGAGATGAAGCTTCCCGGTGCGCTCGCTGCTGATGCCCAGGGCTTTGCAGACCTGGCCGGGGGCGCGGGCGACCTTGCTCCTCGTCTCGATGCCATCGATGCGGACACAGGTGTTCGTACCGGGCGTTCCCGTGCGCAGGAAGAGGAGATGGGTACCGCGGTACGGCGCAACGTAGACGTCGACCGGGTGCGGGCCGAAGATCGGCCTGTCGGTCCAGTTCTCGTTGTCCTTCGGGAACTGCGGCTTGACCCGAGTGATGATCCCCTTCCTATTGCCGACTTGCAAGGTCATGCCTTCGAGATCGGTGGCCACCTCATGTGGCGACCGCTGGAAGAAACGGTGCATTGCAACCTCCTACTTGATGAGATCGTCGTAGGTCTCGCGAGGGCCCTTCGGCTGGTGGCGTTGCTGCCACCGGTACAACCGACGCAACCTCCAGCGATTGGGCGTCGTCACGCCACGCCTGCTGTTGAGCTCGGCCTGGATCACCTCGAGTTCCCCGAGAACCGTGTCCGTGACCTTGTCCCAGGCTTGGCGTAGCCAGCCGACTTCGCTCTGCGAAATCGTGGACGCCTCGCTAGGCTGTCCGAACGGCCGTAGCAATCCTTTGCGCTCCCAGCGCTCGAGAGTGGTGCTCTCGAACCTGATCGGTTCGCGCTTCAGAAGTGCTGCTGCAAGCATTGTTAAACCTCCCTGTATAGAACGAGGGTCGCTCACACGACCACAATTCTTGTCACCCCTATTGATGACAAGACATATATTACCATCTTTAGTTGATTTTATCAATGAAAGATGGTTTAATTTAACCTATGTCTATTCCAGAATTCGGCGATCATTTAGATCCTGAGCCGAAAGATATTGACCGGATAATGGATTTACTGCCCGAGCGTTGCAAGGGCTGTAAACATGCAGAATTCATGATTATGTTACTGCTTTCTTTCGAATCAAGCACTGGTGGTCCGTGGCCTTATATAGAAGATACTGAAGAGTATTGTACTGGCTGGGAGGGCGAAGTAGAGCCAACCAACGTAGAAGCGTTAGATACTAAAGGAGGTGTGCGTCTCGGACTTTTCATGCCCATGGACGATTTTTTTGGCAGTAAAGGTAAATGCCCGTATGCTCGCCTACATGATCATTGAATAAATGCCCGGTCTAGGAACCCGGTCGGAGGCTTTAGTGCTCAATACTTGAGGTTAAAACGGTCAGTCGAAATTTCAAGCAATTTATAGGAAGTGAAAACTAAAAGAAAAGACCGGTCATGGAACCCGGTCATTAAAATTTCTGCCCTATTTGGCTGGGCGCTATGGTCTAGATAAATGTACTTCTACTTTACTATAGAACTTTTAGAACCATCAATGAATGTTGCTTCAATTTTTAGAAACACTTCAGATGGATGCAAATTTGTGTGATCAAAAGACAAACGTTTAGCAGCTGGATCAATAAATAGCTGGGTCTTTTTAGATGATCCTTTTTCTCCGGCATAAATAACAACCTGGATTCCTTTTTTTGATTCCATAATTTGTGAAGTCAAAAAAAATTTATCGTCTTCGGATTTAACCTTGTCTTTTGCTAGCGGCAAAGCTTCATCGTCAAGATTAAGAACTTTGAAGCCTTCAAAGATTTTTGCATCTACTCTATTCATTACATACTCTTTTTCTTCACTGAACTTACGTGGTAAGTCAAAAAAGTGCGGGCCCTCGGCACATTGCAACTTTTCGCCATCTTCAGGGCTGCCATTATAGTATCTGCCCGTAGAGTGCTGTAATCTTGGGGCTACAGCCTTCATGCGTAAGTCGTGATCAGGGCAGAGGGGCACAGGAAGTCGAGAACCAGTCGTCGACTTAGTCATGAACCATTTTATCCTGTCAATCCTAATTATTTTCAAATTACTCACAATGTATATACTCTCCTTTAATGCAATGCCTGGCTGGGACGGTAGGATGCACTTTTGCTTGCACGGTTTTCGCTTATCGGAGTAAACTCCTACACACTCAAACCTGTACGACCTCGGCTTCGCCGTACGGTTTATCATCCTAGCCGACAGCCATCTATCCTCCATAGTCCCGCAAAAAGCGGGACGACGGAGAGTGGCTGGGACGGTAGGATTCGAGGACGGTAGGATTCGAACCTACGATCCTGGGACCCCAGCACTATAAATTAATTCAACTTGGCTTCGGGACTAGGATTCGAACCTAGATTGCTGGGACCAGAACCCAGAGTCCTACCGTTAGACGATCCCGAATTATTTAAGTGCTGGGCAGGCGTCACCCAGTGCCATCGTATTGTGTCAAAAACAATCCGTTAAGCCAACCAGTGGTCGTGGTTGCTTGACGGATTGGGAGGAGAAGCCAAGCATAAGACGAATGTTGTTGAGATTTCTCAATAACGAGTTTCAAGCTCGAGATTCGACGAGGCCACGTCCCATTGGTAGCACACTTGATTATATCGCAAATAACCCCTTTGGGGTAGAATAAGGTTAATGGCCAAAATCAACAAAGAATACCTCAGAAGTGTCATTTTTGGAATCGAAGACAGTCTGGTTTCCACAACCGGCCTTATCGCCGGTTTGAGTATCGGAGCCGAGAATAAAAAAATCGTGCTTTTGGGCGGCATCGTAGCGATTTCCGTAGAAGCCATCTCCATGGGTGCCGGCGAATATTTGAGCGACGACGCGGTAGCCGAACTGGATAAACTAAAACGCCACAAGGAAAATCCTATGACCAGCGGTGCTTTAATGTTTACATCCTACTTATCGGCCGGGATGATACCGCTAGCGCCAATCATCCTCCTAAGTTATCCCTCATCGCTTTGGTTCAGCATCATACTTGCGCTGATGGGACTGTTCTTCCTGGGATTCTTAAAAGGCAAACTGCTAAAATCTAGCCCTCTTCGGGGTGGATTAAAAATCCTCATTGTCGGGGGACTGGCTACCGGCCTCGGAGTCCTGGTCGGCTCTTTGTTTAAGATTACTTAACTAGTCAAGCGTTTAGCAACGACGTCCCAGTTGACGGTGTTCCACCAGGCTTTGATGTAGTCAGGTCGTAAATTCTGATACTTAAGATAGTAAGCATGCTCCCAGACATCTACTCCCAGGATTGGAGTCTTACCTTCCATTAACGGGCTATCCTGGTTGGCGGTGGAATAGACTTCCAGTTTACTGCCTACTTTGACCAGCCAGGCCCAGCCGGACCCGAACCTAGTGACTCCCGCCTCGGTCATCTTGGTTTTAAAATCTTCCACACTACCGAAAGTAGATTTCAGCGTTTCTTCTAGCTGCCCGCTAGGCTTTTTGGCTCCGCCCGGTTTCATACTTTCCCAAAATAAGCTGTGGTTATGGTGTCCGCCGCCGTTGTTGCGCACAGCGGTGCGGACTTCTTCAGGCAGGGACTCAAGACCAGATAGTACTTCTTCAATAGTCTTGTTTTGCCACTCCGGGGCCTTTTCTAGAGCTTCATTTAGCTTGGCGACATATGCGGCGTGGTGTTTGCCATGGTGAATTTCCATAGTCCTGGCATCAATGTGCGGCTCTAGCGCATCAAAACCATACCCAAGTTCCGGTAGTGTGAACATTTACCCCTCAAAACTTTCTAGTGTTTTAGCGAGCATCTTATGGATGTGGTTATAGCCAAATCCGGTTTTTAGCCACTGCTCCCTCGCAAATGCATCTGACTTATCGCTAAATGATTCGTAAAAAATTAACTTCATTGGGCCTCTATTCTTAGTTGAGGTTACTCTGCCTTTGTTGTGCTCGCTAAAACGCTTTTTTATATCCTCTGTGCATCCGATGTACAGCTTCTGGTCTTTCGTACTCTGCAAGATGTAGACATAGGTCATAACGCGAAAGTTTGTGGGGTGAATCCCTCCTTTTGAAATTAGCGTCGGCGCAGATAGTTACCGGCTTCTGGCAGAGAAAATCGGGCGTTTAGAGCTTCCAGCGCATAGACAGCCCAAAGCAGTAAGAGGCTTGACGCCAAGACGCTTACCCAGCCAGGCTCACCGCTGAAGAATTTACCGAAGTAATTGGTGTCTCCTGCACCGTCGCCAATTACAGCCCGCAGACTTTGTATAAACCAAAAACCGGCTACCAAAAGAGCCAAAAGACCACCGAGCCACCGCAGTACATAGGCTAGACGGAATCTAAACATACTAGCGGCTGCTATTAGCTCTGCAGCAATTATGATTATCGCCCAGGTTTGCGGTGAACCTAAGCCCATAGCGCCTAGTCCGTCTTTAAATTCATTAAAGCTCACAAGCTGCAGAACAGCCATAAGCACTAATACCCCACCCAACACATTCACGACATTTTTATCCGTCTCATTCAGAGCTGGTCGCTCCGTCGGCCGTAATGCCCAGTGAGTTTTGTTGGTTTGCGCCATTTCGTAGTACCCCTTTTAGTTAATTCCTGTCTTTATGATACCACCATATAAGCTGAGGATGGTCAAAATCATCGACCAACTACCCGAACCCTATAGCAAACTTAGCTTGACCTTCTACCACAAAAACTACCCGGTCGGGTAATTTTTGTGGTAAACGAATAACAGATAAAATGTTAAGTTTTACACGGTCATGTAAAATTCGACAAAAGGTGGCTTGTGGCAAGGTTGGCTATGTGGATTTGCTGTTGGCTTTGCGCCATTTTTCGATCTGGGCATGATTTCCTGAAAGTAATACTTCCGGTACTTTCAGCCCCCGGAAAACTTCCGGGCGGGTGTAATGAGGGTGCTCCAGACTGCCCGGGCCAGAGTAGCTTTCTTTGGCCGCACTGGTCTCCCCCCCCAGCACGCCTGGAATTAGGCGCACTATGGCGTCAGTCACTACCATTGCCGGCAGTTCCCCGCCTGTTAAAATATATTCGCCGACCGAAATCTGCATATCTACCAAGGTGGTAATACGCTCGTCATAGCCTTCATACCGGCCGCAAATAATTATCAACCCGTTATCGCCGGCGGCCAGGTCACGGGCCATTTCCTGGTTGAACATCTCGCCCCTGGGAGTCATCAGCAACACCCGGGCATCGGGGTCTTTCTCTTTAGCCTGCTCCACCGCTGCAAACAGCGGTTCAGGCCGTAGCAGCATGCCGTCACCCCCGCCATACGGCGTATCGTCCACGATTTTTCTGGACCCTAGCCCAAAATCGCGCAGATTGATAAGCTCGTATTTCGCCAAATTGTGCGACTTAGCCTTCCAGAGCATGCTAGTGTTCAGTACACCCTCAAACATCTCAGGAAACAGAGTTATGATTTGAATCTTCATAAAAAAGTGACTCGCTTAGACGTCTAGGTCGTCAAGCTCTGCCAGCTCGGCCCGAGTCTTGCTGATAACACTACTGTGGCTGGTATCATCGCGCTCGCCGTCAGCCTCGTCCGGAGACGGCACATTATCATAAGCCAGTACGGTTTGGTCGGTGTCATCGGCCGTGGCATTGTCGGGGGCAGCATCTTCCGGTTTTTCGTCAGTTACAGGCGCACTGGACGCTGTGGGTGCGGAGTGGGTGGATCTATCCGGTGGCGGCCCAGTGTCCACTATTTTCAGGTTGTAACGGGCGTCATTCTTTGTACCAAGCGCCCTTAGCAGTGTCCTCAGGCTCTGGGCCGTGGCACCGCGCTTGCCGATTACTCTCCCTAGGTCTTCAGGGTCTACGGTCAGCTCTAAAAGCACACCTTTTTCGTCAATGCGGCGTTCCACTTTTACGGCCTCTGGGTTTCCGACTAAGGACTTTACGATATATTCAATGAATTGCTGGTCGATACTGCTCATACGGTCTCTCCTATAGGGTTAAAGTAACGCTGATTTAATTATATCAGCATAG
>JBBDZV010000097.1:0-1156 GCA_040900005.1 Saccharimonadales bacterium (SeqCode) | reverse complement strand
GTTTTTTCGCTGTCTAAGATTGCGGTTTTAGTATGGGGATCGTAACTGCCAAGATAAGCCACAACTCGTCCGCGGGTGGGACTGAAACGGCTATCCTGAACAATTACCCTAAATTGGGCGTGTCCGCTCCTTCCTGTACGCTGCATTCTGATAGTTAACATGTCTAGGCTATTTTACAGATTAGGACCCCTGTTGTCAACTCGCTCCTCGTTATTTACCTTTGCAAAAGTTACGCATTTGAATGCAGTCTTGGTGAAGCGCCGAGTAACGAACGAGACGTATTGTAATACGTTGAAGCGAGTACCGCAGGCAATGAACCGGGAATGCGCCAAAAGCAATAGCGGCACAGCCGGCTTCGCCGGACGGCAGGTTAATCCGATGCGTAGCTTTTGAGGGCGGCGGCGGCGGCCGAAACTTGTGCCGCCTGCTTGCTCGGCCCCGTCCCTTCACCCTGCAGCTTATTATCAATAAATACGCCGACCACGAAAACCTTGTCATGATCCGGCCCTTCCTCCTGGGTGACTTTGTAAACCGGTGTAAAGCCCTCTTTACTCTGAACCAGCTCCTGTAAGCGAGATTTAGGGTCCAGCCATGTACCGTTGCTCAAGATTTCAGGAAATGTCGGCAGTAAGGTGCTTTCAATGAACTTTTTAGCGGCATCGTAACCGTTTTCCAGATAAAGCGCACCAATAACGGACTCGTAAGCGTTGGCCAGAATCTGCTGACGGGCCCGCTCAGAACCGCGTTTTTCGCCGCGACTCAGACGAAGCAGCTCGGCAAAGCCTTCCCGGTCAGCGGCGGCACTGATGCTCTCGGTGCGCACCAAGGCACTGCGCCAATTGGTCAAAATGCCTTCCGGCTCTTGGTATTTCCCATACAGATATTCGGTTACGACCAACTCTAAAACCGCATCGCCCAAAAACTCCAAGCGTTCGTTGTGACTTAAAGCTGTCTTTTTATGTTCATTTAGGTAAGAGCGATGTGTAAAGGCCGTAATCAACAGGTCGATGTTTTTAAAGTCGCCGAAATGCTTAGTAGCAAAGGCTTGGTATTTAGCGGTATCCATAAGATTTTTCTTAAATTCTCCTTAGTCTTTCGAGTTTCTAATCTTTTTCAATCCTAGCAGAATAAGCTTGCTAATGTCTTCATATTCGAT
>JBBDZV010000096.1:7525-12301 GCA_040900005.1 Saccharimonadales bacterium (SeqCode) | reverse complement strand
CAGCAATTTGCTGACAAAATGACGGCAAGCTATAAGGAACTGTTAAAGAACTTGGATATAAGCAACGACCGGTTTATCCGGACCACCGACAAAGGCCACATTGATAGGGCTCAGTTGATATGGAAAAACCTAGCCAAGTATATCTATAAGAGCACCTATATTGGATGGTACTGCACCGGTTGTGAAACCTTTTATTCGGAGCAGGTCGTGAAAGAGAATAAAGGCGTCTGCCCGCATCACCACCGACCGTATGAAAAACTCCAAGAGGAAAATTACTTTTTCAAGCTAAGTACTTTTACTGCAAATATCAAACAGGCCATAGAAACTGACGCTCTTAAAATTATCCCGGCAAAGCGTAAGAATGAGATTTTATCGCTGATTAACAGCGGCCTGGAAGATATCAGCATAAGCCGGCCGAAAGACAAAATTTCTTGGGGAATACCGTTACCGGGCGACCCCCACCAAGTGATGTATGTATGGTTTGAGGCATTGATGAACTACATCACGGTGCTGGGCTACCCTGAGCACAAAGACTTCAAGGACTTTTGGCCGGCCGACGTCCAGGTCATCGGTAAAGATATTCTGCGTTTCCACGCGGCTATTTGGCCGGCGATGCTGATGGGACTGGGCATTACTCTACCAAAAGTCCTTTATGTGCATGGGCATATTGAAGTAGAGGGTCACAAGATGAGCAAGACTGTGGGCAATGTGGTTGCCCCTAAAGATATTATTGCGCGGTATGGTTCGGACGCTTTTCGCTATTTTATACTGCGCCATATCCCCAGTTATGGGGACGGCAACTTTTCCTGGGAACGCATGGAAGCGGTCTATAACAGCGAACTGGCCGACCAGCTTGGTAATGCAGTCTCACGTACAGCCGCCATGATTACCAAATATCTAAAAGGTGTTATAGGCCAGATTCCAGACGCTGACCACGATATCGGTCCCTACAAGCAGGCCCTGGAGAATTGTCGATTTGATAAAGCCTTGGAAGAAGTTTGGGAGCAGGTAAAGGGTTTAAACCAGTACATTGATGAAGCTAAGCCGTGGGAAATAGCCAAAACCGGAGACGAAGAGCACTTACGCGAGGTCTTGGCCTATCTGGCTGCCAGCCTACTGGAGATAGCTGCACTGCTGGCACCTTTTATGCCCCAAACTGCCGAGATTATCCAAAAGACGTTTAGCACCGGAGTCTTGCGGCCTATGCCAGCTTCACTTTTTCCCAAGCACGAAGCGGCCCCTAAAACTGCTGTCTGAAAACGAGTGCCCATGGAATTTGTTGATACCCACAGCCACATCCATTCTGATAAATACGGTCTTAACGCCGATGAAGTACTAGAGCGGGCTAGAATCGCCGGGGTTACTCGAGTAATCTGCGTGGGCACCACGCTGGCAGATAGCCGAGCAGCCAAGGATTTTGCAGATAGCCACGAAGAAGTATGGGCGACGGCCGGGGTCCACCCGCATGATGCCCAAAGCTATGTGGGCAGCCCCAGCAATCAGGACCAACTAAGAGGAATACTTAACAAGTCAAGTATTGTTGCGGTGGGAGAAATCGGGCTGGATTATTACAAAAACTATTCCAGTCGGGTGAGCCAGCAGAAAGCTTTGAGGCTGCAGATTGAAGCCGGCTTGCCGACCGGCCTGCCTTTTGTCTTCCACGTCCGGGAAGCCTGGGATGACTTCTGGAGAATACTAGATGGGTATACGGATTTAAAAGGCGTTATTCATAGCTTCAGCTCCACACCCGATCATTTGGAAGAGGCTTTGAGCCGGGGCCTTTATGTAGGGCTAAACGGCATAATGACTTTTACGACCGATGAGCAGCAGCTGGCAGCGGCCAAAGCGGTGCCGGCGAACAAGCTACTATTGGAAACCGACGCCCCATTTTTAACGCCTGCACCTGAGCGCGGTAAAATCTGTGAGCCTAAACACACCAGAAATGTGGCGGAATTTTTGTCTGAACTGCGACAAGAACCATTGGAAAAATTGGCGGCTGCCACAACCCGAAACGCCGTAGAATTATTCGAGTTAAAAAGCCGCAAATGAGAAAAATTTATCTCGATTATGCCGCAGCAGCTCCACTAGACCCTAAAGTGCTAAAGACTATGGAGCCCTATTTTGCTGATGAATTCTATAACCCTTCTGCGACCTACCTGGATGCTAAGAAAACCCGCCAAGCGGTGGAGACAGCCAGAAAGGATATTGCCGGAATCATAGGCTCTCAAGCTTCTGAAATCATCTTTACAGCCGGCGCCACAGAAGCCAACAACCTGGCCATCCAAGGCGTAATGCGGCGGTTCCCGAAAGCTGAACTATTGATAAGCTCGACCGAACACGACTCGGTACTGGAGCCGGCCAAGTTATCCAGGCACAAGCTGGTTCCGGTGGATGGGCAAGGAATCGTTAGTGTGGATAGCTTAGCGGGCCTCATTTCCGACCAGACGGTCTTAGTTAGTATAATTTTGATTAACAACGAGACTGGAGCCCTACAGCCGATAAAAGACATTTTTCGTCTACTGGAATCCGTCCGGAAAAAGCGCAAAGCTGAAGGTAGCGTTTTGCCGCTTTATCTGCACACCGATGCCGCACAGGCTCCGAGCTATCTTGATTTGCATTCAGTGCGTCTTCAGGTAGATATGATGAGCATCAACGGTGGGAAAATCTATGGGCCCAAACAAACTGGCTTCTTGTTTGTTAGGACAAGCGTAGAGCTTAAGCCGCTAATTTTAGGGGGCGGCCAAGAGCGGGGACTACGAGCTGGCACCGAAAATGTAGCCGGAGTGGTTGGCCTGGCGGCGGCCTTAAAGCTAGCAGTAGAGGGACGGGTGCAGGAGACTGCAAGAGTGAAAGCCTTGAACGAGCTATTTCGTGAAGGGCTGGCTGCCCATATACCAACAGCTGCGGTAAATGGGTCGCTAAAACACCGGTCGCCCCATATCTTAAGCATTACCTTTGCTGGGTACGATAATGAGAGATTGATGATGGAATTAGACGAAGCCGGTGTCAAAGCCGCCGTCGGCAGTGCCTGCAGTGCCAGTAGCGAGGAGCCCTCGCGCGTGCTGGCGGCCATGGGACTACCTGCTGAACTCATCCGTTCCACGCTTCGTTTCAGTTTCGGCAAAAGTACGACTAAGCAGAACATCAGAGATACGGTTCAAGTCCTTTCCAAATTGACCTCTTAGCCACCGATGGTTTTTTGAACACAAAGCGGTTATACTTAGCCCTAGAATGAGACAGTGGCTAAAAAGGTGGGCGACGGTACAAGTAGCCGGTCTGGCGGGTATTTTACCCATTGCCCTGGTTTTCCTTGCCGTTCCCGCCGTAATGGCCGCAACTTTTGTGCAGGGATTCAGTTCCGAAGAAACGCTGGAACAGGGTACGGTGGTGGCCCTAAGCCCAACCAATGCCAATGTCGTGGTGCCGGCTTCAGTCGGCAACGAAAGCCGAATTTACGGAGTGGTAGTCCAGTCCGAGGATGCTCCGGTGGTCATCAGCGACGAAGACAAACAGGTCTTGGTAGCCACAGAAGGCGAATACCCGGTACTGGTCAGTGTTCGTGATGGGACTATCCGAGCCGGCGATTACCTGTTCGTATCGCCAACCGACGGCATCGCGACTAGAGCGACCGCGGAGCAGGATGTGATTGTTGGACGGGCCTTGACTGATTTTAATGGTCAGCAGGACGTAGTTCGCCAAGAGGGCGGCTTTAACGTGGGGCGGGTATCGGCGGCCATTGGTACCGCTGAAAATCCCCTTAAAAAATCTGCCAGCAATGTCCCGCCGGCTATCCGGGAACTCAGTGAAGGGATAGCTGGCAAACAAGTTTCACCGCTGCGCATCTACGCGGCCATGGTAATTTTTGCGGTTGCGGCCCTGAGTGCTTTTAGTCTGTTGCTGGCGGGTGTGCGTAACGGTATGGTGGCTATCGGGCGCAACCCCTTAAGTCGCAATTCGATCTTTAGAAGCCTGCTGCAGGTTGCCATGACTTCCATCCTGGTTTTACTGGTAGGTGTTTTAGGGGTATATTTAATACTGAAAATATAAAGGACGAACAGTGAATAGAGGTGGGCTGGTTCTAGTTGTAGGCTCGTTATTATCCGCTACAGCGGCCTTTATTTGGCTAGCCCTGAAAATCGGTAAAGCCCCGGCAAAACTAGCCAGTCCGCTAAAAGCCGTAGCCGGCATAGAAAATGCCGCTAAAGCTGATGTAGAGCATATCTTTGACGCCGATTTTCGGGAAGAACTGCGCAACCGCGGCCGGCTGCATTTTGAGAAAGTCTTGGGCGAAAACGCCATGTTTTTGCAGCAAGACTTACGCCAGACCACCACCCAGCTGAATGACTACATGCGTACCGAGATAACCCGGACACTCCAGGAAGAGTTTAAAAAGTATGAACAGTCCATTGCTGACGCCAAACAGCTGGCCATTGGCTCTATTGAAAAGACCATTACCACCATCGAACAGCAGAGACAACTTCTGGAAACTCAGCTGCAAACCCAGTCCGAAGCCCAGAAAGTCCACATCATCGAGCAGTTTGAGATCAGTATGGCCAGCATCATCAACCATTACGTCCTGAGGGCTATCGGCGAGCAGATTGACCTATCCGACCAGCTGGACTACATCTTAGTCGAGCTGGAGGCCAACAAACAGGCCATCGCGGAGGATATCAAACGTGGCGCTTGATAACACTGACAGCCCCGAGTTAAAACTGCCCATTGAGATTATTGGGCCAGCCGATATCACCCGGCTTACCCGGGAGTTAAACAGTCTTG
>JBBDZV010000096.1:0-7425 GCA_040900005.1 Saccharimonadales bacterium (SeqCode) | reverse complement strand
GAGATTATTGGGCCAGCCGATATCACCCGGCTTACCCGGGAGTTAAACAGTCTTGATGATTTTTTAGTCGGCTCTAGCCATAAAAAAACCGCCGACAAAAGCCCGCCCAGGATTACCCGTCTTTTAGAGCTGGTGGCTAAAGAAAATCAAGTGAACCTTTTGGAAGCCGAAGCACGGACAGGCTTAGCCGCCCTGCTTAAAAAAACCGCCGACAGCTCGCCCCTGCTTCACATTAGCTTTGCGGCCGACCCGCCTCCAAAAGCCTTAGAACGAATTCTGATATGGCTGAGGGAAAATATCCACCCCCATGTACTTCTGCAAGTGGGCCTCCAGCCAGGGATTGCCGCCGGCTGTGTACTTCGGACGCCGAACAAACTTTTTGATATGAGTTTAAGATCCAACCTGAAAAAGCAGGAACCATACCTTGCTAAGCTAATAGCCGGAGCCGTCCATGGCAAATGATGTCAAAAAGCACTTCCAGCGCTTTGTGGATAGCGGCCTGCCGGTCGGCGAAGTTATAGCGGTCAATAAATTCTTGGTTTCTTGTTCCGGTCTCCAGCCGGTTAACCTACATGCCTTGATCACCTTTGACGACGACAGCAAAGGCTTTGTCCAGCAGATCTTGCCGGACAGAGTTTTAGTACTGCATATGGGGACTTCCAAGCTGCGGGTAGGCAGTCTAGCGGTAGTTCAGCACCCCGAACTAATGGCCAAAGTCGGTAAAGACCTGGTAGGGCGGGTAATTTCAGTAACCGGAGAACCGCTGGATGGCAAAGGGGCTATCGCTTCCGACGGTAGCTGGCCAATTTTTAAAAATGCCCCACCAATCTACGAGCGTGAGATGTTAAGTCAGCAGTTGGAGACCGGCATCACCATCATTGACGCTTTGTTCCCCATCGTACGCGGTCAGCGGCTAGCCCTTTTGGGCGACAGCAAGTCAGGTAAGTCAACCTTAGCTACACAGATAGCCATCAATCAGCGAACCACCGACCAGGTAGTTGTTTACGTTCTGGTAGCTAAACGCCGTTCGGACATCGACACCCTAATTAATCGCCTGAGCGAAAATAGTGCCATGGAAAAGGCCGTGGTGGTGGTGTCTACTATTTTTGATTCGCTGGTCTTGAGTTATTTGGCGCCGTATGTCGGCTGTGCCATAGCCGAATATCTGTGGCAGACCGTCGGGGTAGATACAGTGGTCATCTACGACGACCTGACTTCTCATGCCCAGGCCTATCGTGAGATAGCGCTACTATCCGGCACTAGCCCGGGCCGCGATTCTTACCCCGGTGATATGTTCCACGCCCACTCGACACTTTTAGAAAGGGCCGGCCGGCTGAACAAAAACCATAAATGCTTGACGGCTATCCCCCTAGTCCTGGCCGACGGCGGTGACGTTACTGGCTACTTGCCGACTAACGTTATGTCTATAACCGACGGCCAATGGGTGCTGGATATGGATATTTTCCGAAATGGGCTAAGACCGGCCGTCAGCCCTGGCTTAAGCGTCACCCGTATCGGCGGTCGAGGCCATAACGACCGTCAGAAGCAGCAGAGTGCCGTAATCTTTGAAACACTGGCCGCCTATACCCAAGCTCAGGAATTTTCCCACTTCGGCTCGGAAATGGCTTTGACAACCAGCGCCGATATGGTACGCGGCCAAAAACTATATGGACTGCTGACCCAAATACCGGGCGAGACTTACAGTTTAATCGCTCAACAACTGATGCTGGATATCGCCCTGGAGCCATCGGCTATTGCAGCACTCAGTGTAGAGCAACTCAAAAAAGCTGTCGCCGATAATGCTGCGCTGGTTAGCAAGGAAGAAGATTACGAGCATATTCTGGAACAGCTCAAAAGCCAGGCACTTAACAAAGAGGTGACCAAATGAAACAGCAAACCGACCTGGCCCGCGACCGGGACACCATGTCTACGGTCGTGGAACTGACTAGCGCCTTTGAGGGCATTGCCAGCATGCACATCTCGCAGATTAAAGACCAAGTCCTAAGCTCCCAGAAATTCTTTGACGATCTTTGGCGGATCTATAGGCAGATCCGCGTAGACGAACAGTTCCATTTTGGACGCCGCCAGTCCAAGGCAAAAGTTATTCCTAAAGAACTCATAATTATTGTGACTGCGGAGGGGTCTTTTAGCGGTGATATTGACCAAAGGATAATCACCGAAGTACTGGCCCGCTATAAGCCTGAGAAGAATGACATCCTGATTATCGGGAGTCACGGGGCCGTCCAGCTGACCCAGCGCGGAACTCCTTATATTAAAAGTTTTAACTTACCGGCTAGCGATGCCAGCGTAGATGTCGCCCCGATTATTAGCGAAATCCAAAAATACGAAGCCACTACTATGTATTATCCGGCCTATGTATCACTAATGACCCAGGCTATTAAAAATATAGAACTGTCCGTAGAGGTGACCGAGCGTGGTCGGAGTGTGGCTCAAGGGGAAGATATCATAACCGAGAGCAACTATATATTCGAACCCAGTACTCACGCCGTGGTTAGTCACCTGGAGCGGTCTATGGCACAGATTATGGTCGGTGAGATTATCCTAGAATCCAAATTGGCCCAATATGCCAGCCGGTTCAGGGCGATGAATGCCGCTCGTAGTAAAGCCGATGAATCGTTCCACAGTCTGGCCGTCGACTATAGCCGCGCCAAGCGTCGTTATAAAGACGAACGGCTTAAAGAAATCACTAACGGTCTGCGAAAGGGCAAAGCATGAGCACCGGATCCATACGCTCCATCAAGGATCTGGTGATACAAGTCCAGTTTGATGAAGACGGCCCAGAAGCTGGAGAGCTATTACTGGCGGCCACGACCCAGCCAGCGGCACTTCTAGTGGACCACTTGGCGGACGACAATGTAGCTGTCTGCTTAAACCTGCTTGGCGATAAATCACTGCAAAAAAATATGAAAGTTGAGAGGACCAGACGGGGTATTGAAATTCCAGTCGGGCCACCGGTGGTGGGTCGTATCTTTGACGCACTCGGTCGGCCACTGGACGGTCAGCCGATGCCCTTGGGTGCTGAGCTAAAACTCAAAGATATTATGCAGGTGCCACCCCGGGGGGCTTCTTTCAAAGCCGCTAAAATTGAGATTTTAGAAACCGGCATCAAGGTTATTGACTTCCTGGCACCCTTTGTTAAAGGGCGCAAAATTGGCATTATCGGCGGCGCCGGTGTCGGTAAAACGGTGCTGGCTATGGAGCTTATCCATAATGTTGCCAAAAGCGGCCAGGGCCTGAGTTTCTTTACCGGAATCGGCGAACGTATCCGAGAGGGCCATGAACTATATGAAACCTTGAAGGAGCGCGACCTACTGCGCTCGACCAGTATGTACTTTGGCCAAATGGACCAAAGCCCGGTGCAGCGAGTCCTAGTAGGTCTATCAGCCGTGGCTAGTGCCGAATATTTTCGCGATGAAAAAGAGCAGGACATCCTATTCTTTGTTGATAATATGTACCGCTATATCCAGGCCCACAATGAACTTTCTACCATCCTGGAACAGATCCCCAGTGAAGGCGGTTATGAGCCAACCATATTTTCCGATGTGAAACTTCTGCAGGACCGTTTAAGTTCCAATGAGAAAGCCTCAATCACGGCCGTGGAGACTATCTATGTGCCAGCCGACGATTTGTCCGATCCGGCGGTGCAAATGATTCAGCATGAGCTGGACGGTACAATCGTTTTGAGTCGTAAAGTAGCCGAGGCCGGAATTCGTCCGTCTGTTGATTTAATACGTACTAGCTCTAGCCTGCTTTCCGCTGACGTAGTTGGTGAGAGGCACTATAGTTTGAGCCTCCAAGTCCAGGCACTGCTTCAAAAACACCAGTCCTTAAAAAATATCATTGCCATTATCGGCGAAAACGAACTATCACCCACAGACAGGATTGATTTTAGCAAAGCCCGGAAGCTGATTGAGTTTTTCTCACAGGATATGTTCGTTACCGAGAATTTAACCGGTAAGAAGGGCCAATATGTGACGCGGAGTGAAACCCTGGGCGGCGTAGAGGCGATATTGGCTGGAAGCTCATGAGCCGAGAAGCTTCCCTAATGCAGGTAAAGGTCTATGCGCCGACTCGGGTATACTTTGACGCCAAAGCCGCTAGCTTGTCGGCGGCGAACGAGACTGGACCTTTTGACATATTGCCCGGACACAAAAACTTTATGACACTGCTGTCTCCTTGCAACCTGACTGTCCG
Source organism: Saccharimonadales bacterium (SeqCode) (assembly GCA_040900005.1). Taxonomy (GTDB): domain Bacteria; phylum Patescibacteriota; class Saccharimonadia; order Saccharimonadales; family UBA10212; genus JBBDZV01. The sequence continues at coordinate 3,210 of JBBDZV010000096.1, read as the reverse complement.
TGTTCCTCAGCGGCTTGATTTCAATCTGCCTATTGACCGTGGCGTAATGCATGTCAAAGCCAACCGCATTACCGTGTTTCTGGATATTTAATCTGTTAAAATAACCAGAAGATGAAAACGGTGTACGTCGGCCTCAGTGGAGGTGTGGATAGTTCTGCGGCTGCAGCCTTGCTTAAAGATCAAGGCTATAAAGTCGTCGGCGTATATATGAAGAACTGGACTAAAGACCTGCCGGGGATGCCTTGCCCCTGGAAAGAGGATTTTGCTGACGCCAAACGGGTAGCCGTCCAGCTAGGAATAGATTTTAAAGTCTACGACTTTGAAAAACAGTACAGGCATAAAGTAGTGGACTATATGCTTGATGGTTTCAAAGCCGGCTTTACGCCCAACCCCGATATTATGTGTAACCAGGAGATAAAGTTTAAGTTATTTTTGAACACGGCATTAGCCGATGGGGCTGATTTCGTGGCCACCGGCCATTATGCAAAGACCAAAAATGGCCGTCTACTCATGGCTAACGATGGGAACAAAGACCAGACATATTTCTTGCACCGGGTTACCAAGGAAGCTTTACGAAAAACTCTATTCCCGCTAGGGGATTTAACCAAACCACAGGTCAGAGTAGTGGCCAAAAAGTATGGGCTTGTAACGGCTGACAAAAAAGAAAGCATGGGCATCTGCTTTGTTGGTAAAGTAAGCATCAAGGAGTTTTTACAGCAATATATTAAGGAGAAGTCCGGCAAAATCATTGATTCGAAAGGAAAGGTTATTGGCGAACATGACGGCGCTTTCTTTTACACAATTGGCCAGCGGCATGGGCTGAATACCGGCGGTGGTCTGCCATATTACGTAACCGGAAAAAATATGACTAAGAACGAAGTTTATGTAACTACAGACTTGCAGGATGAAAAGCTATGGGATGACACCATAAAGCTAACTAACATTCACTGGATAAACGGTGAGCCCAAAGATGGCCAAGAGCTAATGGTCCGGACGCGCCACCGCGCAAAACTGATAGCAGTAAAAAAACTTAACCCCGCACCTTTTCTGGAAGCTCCACAATCCGATTATCGACTGCTCCGCTCAGGAAAAGGTGTCGGGGCAAGCAAGTTTACCCCGCACCAAAACCTGGGTGAGAAGAGAAGGGATACTTCTATTTCAAGCGCCAAGTCTTTGGTGCGCGGGTCAAGTAATTTCTGGACGGCAGAACTGGAAGATGAGGTACGAGCATTGACCCCCGGCCAATCAGCTGTTTTCTACTGTGGAAGCGAATGCCTGGGCGGCGGCATTGTAGTTTAAATAGGGCGTTACCTCTGTTACAATGAGCATAATGACGGCACAGGAAATACGCGCCAAATATCTAAAGTTCTTTGAGGAACGCGAGCATACCCTCGTACCGCGTGCCCCTTTGGTTCTGAAGGATGATCCAACGACTCTTTTTACCGGCAGCGGCATGCAGCCTTTAATACCCTATCTGCTAGGTCAGCCCCATCCCCAAGGCAAGCGGCTGGCTAATAGCCAGACCTGTCTTAGGGCCGAGGATATGGATGAAGTGGGCGACAATCGCCACACGACCTTCTTTGAAATGCTGGGCAACTGGAGTCTGGGCGATTATTTCAAAAAAGAGCAGTTGCCCTGGTTTTTCTTGTTTTTGACTCGCTCGTTAGGTCTGGACCCAAATAAACTATATGTCTCTTGTTTTATTGGTGACCCGGCCTACGATATTCCAAAAGACACCGAAAGCGCCGAAATTTGGAAAAAATTATTCTCTAATGTTGGTATAGACGCAAAAGAAGTAGACCTAGGCTCTGAAGCAGACGGCTATGAAAAAGGCATGCAGAATGGCCGCATCTTTTATTATGACGCCACCAAGAACTGGTGGAGCCGCACCGGCCCTCCGGCTAATATGCCCGAAGGTGAACCAGGCGGGCCTGATAGCGAGATTTTTTATGACTTTGGCGGGAAGCATGATCTGGCTTACGGTGACAACTGTCACCCGAATTGTGACTGCGGTCGTTTTGGCGAAATCGGCAATAGCGTTTTCATGGCCTATCGAAAAGTCGGCGACAAGTTTGAACCATTGCCAAACACTAACGTTGATTTTGGCGGCGGTTTGGAACGAATTGCGGCCGCCGTTAACAGTAACCGCGATATGTTCAAAACCAGCGTTATCTGGCCGATTATTCAGAGCCTAGAGGAAATGACTGACAAAAAATATGCCGAGCACCCAGCAAGTATGCGGGTAATTGCCGATCATATGAGAGCGGCGACTTGGCTGGGGGTAGATGGTGTTGAGCCCAGCAATAAGGAACAAGGTTATGTGCTTCGGCGTTTGCTGCGCCGGGCTATACGCTTTGCGTTTGACCTGGATATTGAGCGTGACTTATGCGCTCGGGTAGTGCCCATCGTGACGGGCCTATATGCAGCGGATTTTCCGGAAGTTGAAAAACACAGAGATAGAATTGTGGAGCTATTTGCCCGTGAGGAAAAAATCTTCCGCCAGACCCTGCGGGCCGGGGTAAAGCAACTTGAAAACATAGCAAAGAAGGAATTTTCTTTAACAGGAATAGATTTATTCCGTTTGTATGATACCTACGGCTTCCCTGTAGAGCTGAGTGTGGAAGAGGCATCTTTGAAAGGTATAAAGATTCAAGAGGATTGGCACAAAGTATTTGATCAAAGGATGGAAGAGCAACGTGAGCGCAGTCAGACTGCCAGCGCTGGAACGTTCAAGGGCGGGTTAGCCGACACTAGTGAGGAGGTAGTGCGATACCACACCGCTACACATCTAATGTATCAGGCGCTGAAAGAAGTGTTAGGACCTGATGTGGTACAGAGGGGCAGCAATATCACTGCCGAGCGCACCCGGTTTGATTTTTCCCATCCCGAAAAAGTGACACCGGAGCAGCAAAAGCAGATAGAAGATATCGTAAATAAAAAAATTGAGGAAGATTTGCCGGTTAGGGTTAGTCAGGAGCAGACGAAAGAAGCTTTAAGTAGAGGCGCCAGCGGCGCTTTCGGTGATAAATACGGAGATGCAGTAAAGGTCTACACTATCGGTAATGCTGACAATCCCTTTAGCCGCGAAATTTGCGTCGGGCCGCATGTGGAACATACTGGGCAGATTGGGGAAGGCGGCAATGATTCGACAGGCTCACCACGCAAGCGAAAATTCAAGATTGTTAAAGAGGAGGCCTCAAGCGCCGGCGT
>JBBDZV010000095.1:0-12595 GCA_040900005.1 Saccharimonadales bacterium (SeqCode) | reverse complement strand
AACTAAAAGAAGGTGGTAAAACCCTATGGAATTTACGTCTCGAGGGGGCAACGGAGCAAATATGCCCGCCCCGCAACCCGCTAATAACAGCCCGGCAGGCCACGGTTCAGGCCGTAGAAAACATGTAGATTGGGCAGGCCGTACTGTCCGCATTGAACTATTCATCGTTCTTTTAGGCAGCGCTTTACTGCTTGCAGCAGTTTCTTTATACGTTGCTTTAAGCAGTACTTTAAGCTCAGAAGCCAAACGAGTGAAAACCGATAAATACCAAGCGGTGTTCCTAAACGGAGGAGCTACCAGCGGGGCGGTTGCCTATACCACTTACTTCGGTCAGATCAAGAGCCTTAACGACAAGTACATAGTGCTTGAGAAGGTTTATTACCTGACGACCGAACAATCCACCGATAACAAGACGACTAACCCCCAATTGACCAAGCTCGGCTGTCAGCAGCTGCACTCACCATACGATGAGATGGTCATTAACCGCAGCCAAGTCGCTTTCTGGGAGAATCTGAAAGACGACGGCAAAGTGGTCGAAGCTATCAAGCAGTACATCAAACAGAACCCCAATGGGCCTAACTGTGACGCCCCAGCTCCTGAGACTAGCGGCGCCAGCACTCAAAACTCCACAACTCCCACCCAAAGCACCGGTAACTAAAGCTCGAGCGGCCAGAGTTTAATCAACAAGAACCCCTTTTAAAGCTAAAGGGGTTCTTGTTTTTGCGGCTCCAGCTTAGTGCCGACCAGCCGACTTACTATAAAGTTGCCAGCTATTAGCAACAGGAGCAGACCGCTTACCAAAAGAGCCCAGCCCGCCAGATCCGGTGACCATGCCGGACTGATAAAATCAAACTGATAAAGAGCGACTGGTATTGGCGTCGCCTTAACACCTCGTTTACTCACATAATCCTGCACGCAGGCGGCCCTCACCGTCAGCGGTACCCCGATAGGGTGCCTGGCTTCACAAAGATTTTTGGCGTCATTATAGGTTTTATCATTAGCACGTTCTACACGTTTAGCTTCGGCTTGGACTAGACGCTCGTAGGTGTGTTTTAGCTGGATGGGAGGTTTGATGGCGTTGCCCCCGCTAGATAAATCAGTGTTCATATGGCTATAAACGTATATACGAAGGTTATCCAAAACCTTACTTACATCGCCGTCATTCTTATCGGCTGCATAGACTTCACTTCGAAGCTGAACCATCGTATGGTTGTTGCCACGAAGCGCAAATATGCATATCAGACTACTAAAGATAAAGAGCGGCACTAGGGCCCAGGTCAGCAGGTGTCTCGGGAGAACCATTCTGTCAATGATATTTCTGGCCATCTATGCGCTTATGTTGTCACGTTTTGGTATTTCCCGTCAAAGGCCGGGAAGCTCCTCAGCTTTTTGTGAATTGCCGCTTATCTGCTCAATCGGTAAACTATAAACAGCTATGCATATTTTCTTTTCAGGTATCGGCGGAACGGGTATTAGCGCGCTGGCAGTTATTGCTAAGCAAGCTGGATTTGAAGTCAGCGGCTCAGATGCCCGGCCCAGCCAATACCTTAAATACCTGCACAAACATGGGATTACAGATACTTATGTCGGAGTTGACCGCGAACATATCGCAATTGTCCACGCAAAGAAACCGATAGATTGGTTCGTATATGGGTCGGCCCAGCCAAGAGATTTCCCAGATCACCCCGAGTTCGCCTTTTGCAAGGAAAACGGTATTAAAATGTCGCTTCGTGATGAACTACTCAACGAAATTTTGTTACAAAAAAAACTAAAGCTTGTCGCTATCGCCGGCACCCATGGTAAAACCACCACTACGGCTATGGCTATTTGGCTATTTAAACAGCTCGATCTGCCCCTCAGCTACTCAGTCGGGGCTAAGTTGTCATTTGGGGAGCTGGCTCTATACGATTCAAAGAGCCAATATTTTGTCTACGAAGCCGATGAATATGACAGAAATTTCTTAAGTTTTTACCCATATAGATCCGCAATTACCGGAATTGACTGGGACCATCCGGATATTTACCCGACCCGCGAAGCTTATCTTGATGCCTTTAAAGAGTTCCTGGACCAAAGCCAATGGGCTTTGCTGTGGCACGACGACGCTGACCAGCTTGGCTTACCAGCCGCCCACAACCGCCGCATATTAGACCGGCAGGAACCGGATATCGATAAGATAAAACTACAAGGCCGGGTCAACCGTGAAAACGCCTGGCTAATAGCCCAGACAGTAAGTCAAATAACTAAAAAACCTATTGGGGAGTTGATTGAGCTACTAAATCAGTTCCCCGGTCTTTCCCGCCGTTTTGAAGAAATCTCGCCATGCATCTACACTGACTACGCCCACACTCCGCCAAAAATAAGGGGGGCCCTACAGTTAGCGCATGAAGCCGCCGCCGATAAGGTCGTAGTGGTATACGAGGGCCTGCATAATACTAGACAGCATTTTATAAAAGATGAACTGAAGCATCTATTCGACAGGGTTATGCACCTTTACATAGTCCCCAGCTATTTAGCCCGAGAGGATGAAAGTCTAGAACTATTAACTCCATCAAAAATGCTTGACCTGTTAAGTAATAAAGCTCGCGGACATTCTGAGGCCGCAGAGCTGAATGACGAATTAATCGTAAAGCTAAAAAACCATGCCCAGCACGGAGATACGGTGCTGGCTCTAAGCGCCGGCGGTGCCGATTCCCTAGATGAGTGGCTGAGACAAAACTTCCGATAATTTAGCCTAGGGCAATAACGGCGGCGGCAGATAACAACGCCCCTGCTACTATAGCGGCAGTTATAGCCAAGACCGGAGTATCTGAGGGGGCTTTAGTAGGTTTTACGGTTGGGGCTGCGACAGGAGGTTGGTGATGAGCGGGTGTGGTTGGTGCCGGGGATATAACTGCCACCGATAATTGTTGGCTAGCCACCGGAATGGTTTGGCCAAGCTCCGGATTCACCGGCTGTGGCGGCATGACATCATGCACCAGGGCTGGTGATGACCCGGCAGACGCAGAGACTGGTGGGTTCATATCTCAAATATAGCATAAGCGACATTCGAAGATTGGTATCTGATTTAATATATCTATGACATTCGCTGAAAAACTGCAATCTGCCCAAAAACACCTATCTAAAAATGATAGGACCCTGGCAAAAGCCATAAAGACTTATGGGGATTGTCAGTTAAGACCCCACAAAGACCATTATGGTGAACTGGTCAGCGGCATAGTCGGTCAGCAGTTGAGTATTAAGGCGGCCGCGGCAATCTGGCAAAGAGTGCTGGCTTTGTCGGACGGTAAAATGCCCACTCCGCAACAACTTTTAAAAACCGATGTTGAAACCTTGAGATCTATCGGGCTAAGTTATGCCAAGGCCAGCTACGTCCAAGATCTTGCTCTGCATATTATCGATGGGCGACTAGACATGGATCATATAGCCAAGTTGCCTAACGAGGAGATAATGAGCCAGCTAACGGCCGTAAAAGGTATCGGCGAGTGGAGCGCTCATATGTTTATGCTATTTGGCTTAGGGCGGCTGGATATCCTGCCTGTCGGCGATCTTGGCATTAAAAAGGCCGCTATGAATTTATATGGATTAAAAGAGCTGCCGGATCGGATAGCGCTAGAGGCTTTAAGTTCGAGAAATAGCTGGAAACCATATGAGTCGGTGGCAGCATGGTATTTATGGAAGAGTTTGGAAAATAACGGGATACGAATTAAGAAAGACTAATTACTTGACTAGTCAAGTAATTAGCGGTAATCCCCGCTGCCTTTAAGCTTGCCCCGTTTTTGGCGATCGGATAACTTGGCAAGGTTGGCCTCGGCAACTTCTGCCAGACTATAGCCAAGATAGTCTGCCAAGGTAGCTACATACCACAGCGTATCTCCCAGTTCGTCAGCCAGAGATTTTTTATCCAATTTCGCTATATCGGCTTTGTCGTCTCTTTGCCATTTTTTGAGCTTGTTAGCCAGCTCTCCGGCTTCCCCCACTAAACCAAGCGTCCTGTGCATCAGCTCTACGCCCTCATCAATAGCAGTGCCAAGAGCTTTCTTCTGATAATCATCCATGTTCATTTAAAAAATCCTCCGGCTTTACAAGCCGCCGTAGCCCCCGCCGTAGCCGCGGAAATCTTGCGCCGGCTTATGATAATCGGTTATCTTTAGTGGTTTTATAGTATCCGAGATACCCGATTTAGGCAGTATATAAAGCTCACTCTCGTTTTTAGAAACTAGTAAGTAGTTGTCGCTATGCCAGCCGTAGGCCGTGTGATTATTCAAAGCTCCGGCTTCTTGGCCGTTCAGCCCATCCTTATCACCCACAAAGAGTCGTTCTTTGCCGTCCCTTTGCTCGGTCCAGAAACTTTCGTTGCCAGAAGGCGACAATAAGTAGGTATCGTACTCTTCCGGAATATCGTCAGCCTTCACCTCCTGGACGCTGCCGCCACTGTAGCGAACGTAAACCGTATCATCTGGCTGGTCAAACTCTACATAAAGCTCGCTAGCTTTTGAAGGGGTAACGTAAATGTAATAAAGTTTGTCGGCAGTAAAGGTTTTGATGCTTTTCTTGTTGGTGCCATTATTGCGAATGCTGAAAAGACCGGAAACCTTGCCCTTGAGAAAGTCGTTTCCTTCAAAGCCATAATCGAACCAGACCTTTGTATAAACTACCGTATCCCCAAGAGCGTAAATGTCATCTAAAGATTCATAGGCATATGAGGCCCCGCTGTTGCCGGCGGCCTGGGATTGGTCTAAAATAGCCAGCTGCTTGGTTTGGGCGTTATAGTTTTTAATGACGTACTTCTTAGCCTGCCAATCGCTATAGGTCAGGCGTGTTACCTTATATACAAAGTAGTTATCGCTCCAACCCACCAGGTCAAAGCGAGCATTGCCTTCGTCAAGAGTGGTTAGTTTGTCTGTAGCAGTTTCTATCAGATAAAGGTTGGCCTGGTTGCCTTCGCGGCGCGACAAAAGCGCCAAGTACTTCCAGTCGCGGCTGGCCAGTAAGACTGTGCCGCTGGATTCCTCTTTGCCGGTGCCGGCGAGGACCGTTTTTCGCTCAGAGCCATCAAGGTTGGACTTAACCACATCAATTTTACCGCTAAGCTTTGATAAGAAATAAATCTTACCAGCCGGTGTGATGGCGGCTGAATTGGGCTTATTGTCTTTGGTGACCGCAAAGGTGGCTTTTGAGGTATTGAATCCTTCCAAAGACAGCTCCGCTTCAAGCTTGACCGTGCCTGCGGACACTATCAAAGTCGCTAACCCGTCTTTATCAGATTTGGCTTTGATATCCCCGGCCACCACTTCCACGTTCGCTAATGTTTGACCGCTAATCTTATTGGTTACCTTTACCTCGACCGGCCGGCCGGTAGCATCCACTTTTACCTGAGTAGTTGTAGCTCCACCGGTTAAGCCTACGGTCATCTTGGCACTGCCGCTTTTATAATACTTTTTAGTGATTTGGACTACGTACTGACCAACTGGTACTTGTTGGAAGCGAGCAACTCCTTGCCCATCGGTCTCAGCTTTGCGGCCAGCCAGCAGGACTTCGGCAGCGCTGACGCCGCTGTCGGTTTCAGAATCTATGATGCTGACAGTGACATCTTTCTTAATGGCTAGGCCTAGCGTTTTGTAGCGAGTTAGGGGGATGGCCATCAGGACCAGCACTACAGTCAGTACAGTGAGTGGGATGGATAGTTTCTTATGGGCTACATACCAGCGCTTAAAACGGTTGAGTTTAGAACCGCTAGAAGTTGCAGGCTTGGGGTTAGGCAGGGCTGCGGGTTCCGGCGTAGTCGTCTTTGGTTCTTCGACTGGTTTTTCGATAGGCAAACTTAGGGTTTCCGATGGTTCTGCAGATGTAGGTTTTTGATTATCTTCAGGCATAAATAGTAGTTTCGCTTAAGCTTAACTATAAGCTTCTCGTCCCTTTTTGCCAACAACTAGTAAAGCTTGGTCTAAGGTGTTAGGCGGTTGATATCGCGGGGGAAAAGGGTAGCTTCTTTGACGTTGGATAACCCTAGCAATTTCTCGGTTAGCCGTTCTAAGCCCATCCCAAAGCCGCCATGCGGCGGCAAACCGTACTGAAAAGCCTGCAAGTAGGATTTAAAGCCAAGATTTTCCGGATCACCGCCAGCCAGCTCTTTAAGCTGTTTTATAAGAATAGGGTAGCGGTGCTCGCGCATACTGCCGGTAGCTATTTCCACACCACGTAAGATTAGGTCCACCCGGTCGGCAGTTTCCGGGTTATCTTCGTTCCTTTTATGATAAAACTTCATATCGCTGGCCGGCCACTCAGTAACGAACACGGCTTCTGACTCCAGGTGTTTGGCCCCGTAGTCGCTAACCCAGCGTTCTTCATCGGGCCGCAGGTCTTTTTCACCTATAGTGCTGGTGCCGGTTGCTTCGGTGTATTTCTGATGGATTTCGGCCATGGTCAGGGCCGGGATTTTAGCAGGCAGTTTAGGTTTGGTGGCCTCCCAAGCTTTCAGCTCCCGCTCGCGGTTTTTCCATACATCGTCAACTACGTAATTTAGCAAGTTACTTAACAAGTCAAGTAAATCGGGGAAGGTGATAAAGCCCATTTCAGCATCAATATGCATAAATTCCGTCATATGCCGGGTGGTAGCAGAAGGCTCTGCCCTATAGGTCGGGTTTATCTCAAATCCCCTTTCAAACACCCCTACCATAATCTGCTTATAGAATTGTCCGCTTTGGGCCAACGTCGCTTCTTTACCAAAATAGTCCAGTTTGAAGACCTCAGCCCCGCCCTCGGTGGCACCCGACAGCAGTTTTGGCGAATTATATTCGGTAAAATCCTGACCTTTCAGGAAACTCCGTATGGAATGCAGGGCCTGTTCCTGGACTTTGAATATAGCCGCCTCTCGCGGATTGCGAAGGCCGATGACCCGATAATCAAACAGGGTATCAAGGTTTTCCGGTTTATGGCTTAGGGGCTTATCGATTTCAATCGGTGATTCGTCTGTCACCGGCACTTCAATCGTTATTTTTGGCTCATGCAATTCGGCACCACCCGGTGCCCGCGGTTCTTCCACGGCTTTTCCAGTAACGGCAATGATTGTGCCGATCTGCATACCACGGAGTTTTTCTACTTCGGATTCATCCTGCAAAACTATCTGCACCAATCCTCCCCGATCGCGAACAACTATAAAGTTAAGTCCGCCCAGCAGGCGTTTCTTGTGCAGCCAGCCTCGGACGGTAATTTCTTTACCGACATGCTCACGCACGTCCTTGGTTAGTGTTCGCTCCATATGTCTCTAAGAATTATTCTACCACTGATTTAGAGGTTTGTTCAGATGATTTACGGTGTTGCTCTGCCTTAACCGACTGTTTTATCTTCAAGCCCGATACGGCCGGCAGGTCATTGTGCTTATCGAATTCGTCCATCACTGGCTTACCGATAATCTGTTCCATAATGTCTTCCAGCGACAGGGTGCCGACTATTTCTTCGTAATTGTTCACGACAATTAGCAGTTGGTGGTGGGTCTTTAGAGATGTTGACAACGCCTGGCGCAGAGTTTGGCTTTCGTTAATAAAGTAGCGTTCATGTTTAGCAACATCGCCTACCTTACCCTTACCGCTATAGCCCACTAGATCATGCAGAGAGAGAGTGCCGATAACTTGGGGCGATGCCGCTTTAACTGGGCCGGATACCACCGGGAACCACTTATGCCCACTGGCGTGAAGTTCATCCATCAGAAGAGGACCGATGGAATCTTGCTCGCTTACTAGCTTTACTTTTCGCCGAGGGGCCATAACGCTACCGACCGTTTTGTCCCCGAATGTCAAAGCACCTAAGGCTAGGTGTAAGTCCTCTTCCGGGATACGGTTATCAGTCTGGTTGTTCTGGGCACTGATAAGCTCTAAAAGATCCTCTTTTTCATAAGCTCTGGTGTGAAGGCGAGCCGCCGTCCGGCCAGAAAGACTGTCCCCCGCCCGGCCGCTTAAGGGATGGATATGAGATAGAATCCAAGCCGCTGTTGGCGCCAACCGAGCCGATATTTTCCAGATCCAACTGTCACTTTTCCTAGATGGCTGCCAAGCTGTATATAGCCCTGAACCTATTAAAAACAATCCGAGGCCGGCCCACCAGGTGATGGAGGCCGCTATTAAGACCGCGGCTCCCAAGCCAAGGCTGGCAACAATAGTCAGTAATACTTCCAGCGACTTTCCGTAGGCTGCCGCTTTATATATAGACGTGGAGGCAGGGTCCTTGGCCCGAGCCCGGCGGCGGAGTTCCTTAAGAGGCACAGCCTGGGCTGTTTTGCCCAAAACTAGGCCGGCCAGGAATAGGATAAAGGTAACGAAAAACACAAGCTTCATTGTAATCACCACTGTAGCATATCTGTTAGAGCTTAGCTAAGGTGGGCGACTGCCAATCCGTGTTAAACTATTTTAAGAAGTTAATTGGAGTAGTTATGGACAAACGCTTTTTGGCAATCTTGGGTGGGATAATAGTAATCTTTGGTGCGATTTTCGTGCTGAGCCAAGGTTCTGACCAAAATGGCGGCGACTCCAAAGGCCAGCCGACTAGCCATATTATGGGCGAAGGCAAAAAGAACATTACGCTGATGGAGTACGGAGATTATGAATGCCCTTCCTGTCAGCAGTATCATGCGCCGCTAAAGCAAGCCGTAGGCCAGCTCTCTAACGATATTTATTTCCAATTCCGCAACTTGCCGCTAACGGCTATCCATCTAAACGCTCAGGCCAGCGCGAGAGCAGCTGAAGCCGCGGGCTTGCAGGGCAAGTTCTGGGAAATGCACGACAAGCTTTATGAAAACCAAACGACGTGGGCCCGGGCTTCAAGCCCCCAAAATGCATTTAATGGGTATGCCGGTGAACTAGGCCTGGATGTGGAACAGTTCAAAAAAGACTATGCCAGCAGCAAGGTAAATAACGCCATCAACGCTGACTTAGCCGAATTTAAGAAAACCGGCCGCGACCAAGCCACGCCGACCTTCTTCATAAACGGCCGGTATTTACCCAATAGCGAGCTGGTTAACCCGCAGACCGGTGCACCTGATGTATCCATAATCGTAGAAGTGATCAAAGCTGAAATCGCTAAAAGCAATTCTTATTAGTACATCAGGAACATCTGCCACGACGCCCGTCGTAACCGGACCGTAATCTTATGAGGCTTAGACGGCCCCATAACCACCTTTATAGGCATTGCTGTGCTCCTTTTTGTTTTTTATACTACCTTTTTGTTTGATGCGACTAGGGCTTCCCTAAAACTGCAACAATACTTAAATATTTACATAAGGTCTGCCGGGTTGTCAAGAAATATGCTTATGTTACGCATAAACCCTGTCGTTTAAAGTCTGCTGATAGCCTATAATGGCATGATATGAGCGCTGAAAAAGCGAAAAGACAAAAATGGAGCGCCTTGATTAACGAAGTGTCTTTCCACCCCGAAAGGCGGCTGGAGATCTTCCATAACCTGCCACTAGAAGACCGGGATAATCTTTTGCTGCGCCTGAGCAAGCCGGTTAAAAAAGACATAATGGCTCACATCGCCGAAGCTGAATTGGTAGAAGTGCTTTCGAGGGTAGACGCCGATGACGCTACCGATTTGCTTCAGCTTTTACCATCCCATAAGCGCCAAAGAGTCTTAGAAAAACTTAGTTTGGAACTGAAAGACATGCTCTCCAAGCTTCTGGAGTTCGACCCGGCAACTGCCGCCGGCCTTATGAATGTAGACTACATTCAGGTAGCCGCCGAAGATTCTCTTGAGGATGTAGCTAAAAAGTTTAAGCTCCATGAAAAAAGAACTGGCCGCCCGCCGGTAATTTTAGCAATGAAAGAGGAGCGGCTGGCTGGATTCCTGCCGGGCCATGAGCTGGGATTCATTGGGACCCACGAGAAAATTGGCAAATATGTGAAGCGGCTACCGAGTGTGGGACAATCGGCTACTCAAAAAGAAGTTACCGAACTTTTCCGGGCACATCCTCACAATAAAGTGGCAGTCTTAAGCGATAGCGGCCAGCCGCTCGGGATTATTTATTCAGATGATGTGCTGAGGCTTATGCAAGAAGAAGAATCGGCTTCGCTGTACGGCTTCGCCGGTGTCTCTGCCGAGGAGAATATTACTGACTCCGCCAAACGTAAAGTAAAGTTCCGCTACAAATGGCTGATTATAAACCTAGGCACGGCTTTCTTGGCGGCCTTTACTGTCGGATTGTTTGAGGAAACCATCACCAAAAACGTGCTTTTGGCTGTATACATGCCGATTGTGGCCGGCATGGGCGGTAATGCCGCTACTCAAACTCTAGCTGTCGTGGTGCGCGGAATAGCCCTAAAGCAGATAGACATAAGCACCGCCTATACTTCACTCAAAAATGAACTCGGCGCGGGCTTTATCAATGGCTTGATAAACGGCTTTTTAGTAGCCTTCATTGTATTGGTAAAAGACCATGCCCCGGGTGTGGCTTTAGTTTTGTCGCTGGCTATGGTTATCAATCTGCTAGTAGCTGCTTTGTTCGGCACCATAGTGCCATTGATTATGTCCAAACTGCGCAAAGACCCAGCCACTTCGGCAACCATTTTCATAACTACGGCAACCGATGTCTTGGGTTTCCTGGCCTTCCTAGGTCTTGCCACTATTATCCTCGGCTAGTCTGTTTTAACCTTTAGCGCTTTCACGCTAGAATAAGAGTAAATGAGGAAGCAAAGATTAGCATGGTCTTATTGTCTGAGTATAGTGCAAGGCGCAAGCGAGGAGCAAAGTGAGGTGTATATAAATACAGCGAGCGAGCATCACAGCTTGCAACACAACAATATACCAGAAGCATCAGCAGAGTTGCCGGCTCTGCTGGCGAGCAGGCTGATGGGGCAAGAAGGCCGTGATGGATAGTATTTTTCCGGGCCTAAGCCTGATCATAGTGGTAGCTACGTTAGTCGCTTTAATAATGCGTCTGATCGGCCAGCCGCTAATTATCGGTCACATTATAACCGGCATAGTAGTTGGTCCGGCCATCCTGCATCTTTCCAAATCGCCCCAGATTCTAACGATTTTTTCAGAAATCGGTATTGCCCTGCTCTTATTTGTGATCGGTTTGGGCCTGAATCCTAGGGTTTTCAAAGAAATTGGCAAAGTGGCCGCTACTATCGCTACCGCCCAGATAGCCGTGGTTGGCCTTGCTGGCTGGCTGCTGGGCCGCTTTTTGGGCTTTGGGCAGACCGAGTCGGTATTCATTGGCGTGGCCTTAGTATTCTCAAGTACTATCATCGCCCTAAAGTTGTTGAGCGATAAAAAAGAACAGACCCGCTTGTATGGCAAAATAACCATTGGTATCCTTCTGGTCCAAGATGCCGTTGCCGCTACCGCTCTGATGCTAGTTGCTTCGGCTGGCGAGCACAAAGCCATCTCTTTGGTTCCGCTGGTCTGGCTGATGGCAAAGGCTCTGGCTCTGGGAGCTTTGATGTACTTTGTCAGCACGACCTTCTTGGTCCGCTGGCAAAAACTGATAGCTGGCAGCCAAGAATTTTTATTCTTGGCCGCCATCGGCTGGGGATTTGGCAGTGCCGCGCTGTTTACTAAACTTGGTCTGTCGCTGGAAGTCGGGGCCCTGTTTGCCGGTATCTGCCTGGCGCCGTTGTTTTATGCCCAAGAAATCGCCGCGCGGTTACGTCCTTTGCGCGATTTTTTTATGATAGTTTTCTTCATCACCCTGGGGGCCGGCGTCAGTTTTTCAGGCTTAGGAGAACTGCTGCCGGCGATAGTGATATGCTCGGTGGTTGTAATAATTCTAAAGCCGCTCATCGTTCTGCTGGTAATGGGGTTGATGGGCTACACCCGCCGCACTAGCTTCAAATCCGCCGTGTCGCTCGCCCAGTTAAGTGAGTTCTCCATTCTTGTCACAGTTCTGGGTGTCCGCGAGGGCCTTATCGGTCAAGAAATAGCCGTACTGGTAACCTTTGTCACTTTAGTATCAATTGCCGTCTCCACCTACCTGATTATCTTCAGCGATAAGCTATTTGATATGTTTGAAAAGTATCTACGAGTCTTTGAGCGAAAGTCGCCGCACGAAGACAGACCGGACGTGACCAAGCACGATCTAGTGCTTTTTGGCTACCAGCGTGGGGGCCATGAATTTGTCAGCCTTTTCGAACAGCTTAAGAAGAAGTATGTGGTCATAGATTATGATCCGGAGATTATCGAGACTTTAGAGCGCAACGAGGTGAACCATATCTTCGGCGACGCTACGGACGCCGAGCTTTTAGAGGAAGCCGGCTTAGAAAAATCCCAGCTGGTTGTCTCTACGATTCCGGAATTTCAAACCAATATGTTTTTGCTTAGTTTTCTGAAGCATAAGAATCCGCGGGCCGTAGTCGTACTGCACTCCGATGATCCGGACGAGGCCGCTAAACTTTATGAAGCCGGGGCTGACTACGTAATCCTACCCCATTACATCGGTAGCGAGAAAGTCAGTTCTTTTATCGGTAAATCCGGACTTACCAAGTCAGCGTTTCGCAAACAGCGCAACGAGCATCTTCGCTACTTGGAAAAGCACTACGGTTCGGTGAAGAAGTTGGACGACCTACACGAAAAGCGGCTGGGTCGGGCCATCATGAGGGGTGTGCCC
>JBBDZV010000094.1:0-1836 GCA_040900005.1 Saccharimonadales bacterium (SeqCode) | reverse complement strand
TCCTCGGATTCCGGGCGCGGCTCTAAAACTGTCTTATTGACTATGAAGCGCCGCCCATAAAATTCTGAAAAACCTCGGATATAAGCCAGCGGTTCGTGATTGGCCCGTCGAGTAATTTGTTTCTCCAGTTTTTTTACACTTCCCGGGGGAAGGGGATATTCGGGGCGGGCTAGTAGCCAGGCTCGATCTATAGAAGTTATATCTTCCAATAAAATCAGGCAGTCTAGCCTAGCCGAACCTATACCGGCTTTCTCCAGCCGCCTGGCCCCGTAGCTCAGCCAGAACTTAACGTTCGTCCCGTTAGAGCCTGCTGGTAGCGATGGATTAAGATTAGCCATAGTTTTGTGACGGTGTGAGGGGCCTCTAACGGGATTCGTCTTGGAGGAGCTGGCGTTCATATTCGTGAAGGTGTTCTATGAGGTCATTGATATCACCGTCGAGTGCCCCAGGCAGGTTACTGCGGGAGTAGTTGATGCGATGGTCGGTAATACGGTCCTGCGGGAAGTTATAAGTCCTGATTTTTTCGCTACGATCGCCGGAGCCGATAAGCGCCCTCCGGGCATCGCCCAGCTGCTTTTGCTCCTCTTCAATCTTCATCTGCAGTAGACGGGAGCGTAGGACATTCATGGCCTTGTCCTTGTTTTTAATCTGACTTTTTTCATCCTGTTGGGAGACCACCACCCCCGTGGGGAGGTGGGTGATGCGGACGGCTGAGTCAGTAGTATTGACGCTCTGACCGCCGTGGCCGCTGGCCCGGAATACATCAATTCTCAGTTCGTCTGGCTTTATCTGTATATCGGCTTCCTCGGCTTCCGGCAAGACGGCTATAGTGACGGTGCTGGTATGGATACGCCCACTGCTTTCAGTGGTTGGAATTCGCTGAACCCGATGGACACCGGCTTCGAACTTCAGCATATGGTAGGCATTCTCGCCTCGAACCTCAAAAATTACTTCTTTAAAACCGCCGGCCTCGCTGGGGCTCTCGCTGATAAGCTCAATTTTATAGTTATTCTTTTCGCTCCAGCGCGAGTACATCCGGAAAAGGTCACCAGCGAACAGGGAAGCTTCATCGCCCCCGGCAGCGGCGCGGATTTCGATAATACAATCGCGTTCATCGTTTACGTCTTTGGGCAGCAACAACTGCGTTAGTTCCAGCACAAATGCATCCAGTTTTTCTTCAATTTGCAGAGCTTCCTGGGCTGCCAACTCCGCCAATTCGCCATCACTATCAGACGTTAATTGGCGGCTGCTTTTTAACTGGTTGTCTAAATTGTTTTTCTTTTCAAAAAGCAGTAGAATTTTAGACAATTCGTCCTCGCGTTTAGCCAGCGCAGGGTAGTCCTTGGACGCATAAATAGAAGGGTCGCTGAGCTTCTGTTTCAGCACCTCGTGTTCTTGTCGCAGATTAGTTTCTTTTTGGTCCATCTTTCCTACCTTTTTAAGTGTATAAAAAACTTACCCTAAATCCTAAAGACGGACGGGTAAGTAGGGTCAGAACTTTAAGCTACTGCTCAGCCGCTTTGGCAGGCTTAGCGCCGAGTTTCTGAGTTTGCGTTTTTAAAGCGGCTTTCGTAGTTTTGGGTTTAGCGGTTGCCTTGGCGCGGGCGGCCTTAGCGGCCTCCTGGCGGGCCTTAAACTTATCAACCCGGCCCTCGATGTCAACGATACGTTCTTCGCCTGTAAAGAATGGGTGAGAACTGGATGAGATATGAACTTTTACCAATGGATATTCAATACCATCCAAAGTAATGGTTTCTTCGGTGGGGGCGGTGGATTTGGTTAAAATAGTAGTATTGTCGTTCAGGTCCTGAAAGACAACGGGGCGGTAATCGGTAG
>JBBDZV010000093.1:7870-12780 GCA_040900005.1 Saccharimonadales bacterium (SeqCode) | reverse complement strand
CTAAAAAGATACATTGACAAACAAATGACAAAATCTGCGTGCCGAACCTGTCGTTCTGGTCGGATTGAGAGGTGAGAGCAGGCTCTACAACAGAACCCGGCTTACAGTTATCCCGGCACACTAAAAAGCTGCTTCAATAAAAAGCAGCTTTTTTAGTTAAGGGTTTGTAGTGAAGTTACTTCTTTTTAGCAGCCTTAACTACAGCTTCAAAAGCCTTAGGCTCACTAACCGCTAGTTCGCTTAAGATTTTTCGATCCAGGGTTATATCACTACTTTTTAAACTGGCAATAAGACGGCTGTAGGTAGTGCCGTTCAGACGAGCTGCGGCATTAATGCGGGCATTCCAAACTGCCCGAAAGGTCCGTTTGCGGTTGCGCCTATCGCGGTAGGCAAACTGCAGGGCTCGGGTTGTAGCTTGTTTACCGCGGCGAATACTGGATCGGTTAGACCGGGTCATGCCCTTAGTCTGCTGCCGGATTTTATTGTGGCGAGCTTTTGTAGTGACGCCTCGTTTTACTCTCATCTTTTTTCTCTAGATTCCTAGTTTTCTCTTAATATTCTTAGCTTGTCTCCCGGAAACAGGCTCTAGCCCAGCAAATTTACGTTTACGGGAAGCACTTTTCTTCTCTAGGAAATGACCACCAGTGGCATGCCGACGCTGTAGTTTACCGGTTTTGGTAATACTAAAACGCTTCTTTGCGCCGCTATGAGTTTTTAGTTTTGGCATCTTGCCCGCCTAAACTTTCTATTACTTATTGATAGGGCCTATTCCAGCCTAATATTATACTTGTTTCTGACGAGAAAGTTTGGAGGGTGAACTCCTTATGACAAAATTCAGCTGTCGCCCCGCAAACACCGGGTCTTGGTCAACAGCAATCGTCTCGCCCAAGTCCGTAATGATGCGTTCAGCTAACTTGTAGCCCAGTTCCTTATGGGCAAGTTCTCGTCCCCGATAGATTACCGTAATTTTAACCTTATGTCCAGCTTCCAAGAAGGTGTTAACCTTGCGCATTTTAACCGAAAGGTCGTGATTCCCAATTTTCAACCCCACTCTCATTTGTTTTAAGTCTAAGGGCTTAGCATTCTTGCGGTTTTTCTGGAGTTGTTTAGTACGTTGGTAATTGTACTTGCCCCAATCGACTATTTTAGCTACTGGTGGGTTGGCTTCAGGCGAGACCTCAACAAGATCTTGGCCAGCGGCTCTAGCAACTTCTAGGGCTTCGGCGCGGCTTAATACTCCTAGTTGGCGACCGTCTTCTCCGATGACACGCAAACTGCTAGCTCTGATGGCTTCGTTTATCTGCGGCGCTTTGCTGATCTTATAAACTCCTTAATCTGTCACCCTGATAATAGCAAAACGGATTGATGAGGGGCAAGTTTCGTTTATACGAACACCTGTTGGCGGTATTGGAGGGCTTCACTGATATGCTCAGGCTGGATACTGTCTACCCTGGCCAGGTCGGCAATGGTTCGGGCTACTTTCACGGTCCTGACATATGAGCGGGCTGATATATCCAGCTTGCCGGCGGCAGTATCTAGCAATTCCTTGGCTGACGGGGAAAGTTCGGCCATGTGGCGAATTTCATAGTTACTCATAGAGGAGTTAAATCGAGCCACGCCCAACCTCTGCTGTTGAAGGTCGTAAGCCCGCGCAACCCGGTCTTTTATAAGATGGGTCTCAGCTGTTCGGGGCTTAGAGTCTAGCAGGCGCTTATGGTCAACGTCATGGACCGGTAAGTGCAAATCAATCCGATCCAGTATAGGCCCCGAGATCTTCTTCTGGTATCTGTCAATCGCCGCCGCTGAACAGCGGCAGGGCTTGGAGGTACCGTAGTAGCCGCAGGGGCAGGGGTTTTGGGTCGCTACAAGGATGAAGCGAGCGGGGTAGGTAGCTGAATCCTGGACCCGCGCAATAGTTACGGTGCCGTCCTCCAGGGGCTGCCTTAGAGCTTCTAAAGAGCTGTGGCTGAACTCCGGTAGTTCATCAAGGAAAAGGACCCCGCGGTGGGCCAGGCTGGCTTCTCCTGGCTTAGGGCGCGATCCGCCGCCGACTAAGGCTGTAGTGCTGGCAGTGTGATGGGGTGCCCGGAAAGGCCGCTGGCTGACAATCTCACTGTAATCACCAGTCCCCAAGCTATGCAGGTGAGTAACTTCCAAAATTTCAGAGTGTTCCAGGTCCGGCAATATGCCGCACATAGCTTTTGCTAGCATAGTTTTACCGGTGCCCGGAGGGCCATGCAAAAGAATATTGTGGTGCCCGGCAGCGGCAATCTCGAGGGCTCGCTTGGCAATAGGCTGGCCCGTAACCTCCGAAAAATCAATTGCTATAGGTTGCGTAGATTTGGGTAAATGCTTTCCTCGGCCGCTTTTTATCGTCGGCAAAGAGAGCGTAGCACTTAAATCTAGGTAAATATCACGTAAGTCTTTGGCTGCTTTAATCTCAATCTCCGGGACTAAAAGGGCTTGCTCGAGATTTTGGACCGGGATGTAGAAGGCAGATACCCCTAGTTTTTTAGCAGCTAAAATCCTGCCGACCAGACCCCGAACCCCATTTAAGGATCCGTCTAGGCTAAGTTCTCCCAAAAATGCCCACCCATCGACACCCCCAGATTTTATCTGCTGGCTTTGCAATAGTACAGATACGGCCATCGCTATATCCAGGCTGGTAGAGTCTTTAGGTAAGTCGGCGGGAGAAAGGTTGATAGTAACCCGTTTTTTTGGAAAGGGGATAGAGCAGTTGGCAAAGCTGGCCCGCAGGCGTTCCTTGGCCTCATCTACTGCCTTACTGGCAAAGCCGATTATTATGATAGAGGGTAAACCGTTGGTAATATGACACTCGGCCTGCACTAACGCAGCGTTAGTACCAGAATAATCTACGATACTCATTACGGCCATTGCCATAATTACATTCTCGCACTTTAGCTATAGAATATTAACTGCTCAAGCTTTTCCTCTACTGACTGAAAATCTTAGATTGTTTCTCAACCTTAGCAAAACGCCCGGCTGATTTGCCCGGGCGTTTTGAGTTTTTGAGGGAGTTTATTTGAGTTGTTTGTTTGGGAGGCTTTGGATGGAACAACGGCTTGCGAGAAGCCGTTGTTCCAATACGATTTTTGTTTTGAGCACTTTTTTTATTCAAGTGCCAACCTCATCTTATAAACACATCATTTAGCTGTCAACACGTTTATGATAAAAAACTGTGCATAACTTTCGGAAAAAATAATACATTCATTTTTGTAGCGGGCCGCTAACATCCCGCTAGAACGGGTTTGAGTCTGTTCTTTATGATTCAGTCTCTTTTTTTAGGATTACAATCACTACATTTAAGGGCAGGTGCTAAAAAACGAATATTAAGTCTGCAATCCGGCTTTTCATTTTGAAATAAAATTAATCCATTGTCTTGAAAAAAGCTTAAAGCACCATTTTTTCTTAGAACTAGGCAGTGGAGCAGAGTAAATTAAGGTGTTAAACAGGGGTAAGCATTTATTAACAATTAGGGTTGTAGCAAATTACGGTCCAACTTTCGCTAGGCAGCATGCCTTTGCGTTAAGCAACCGGAAGTTCTATTTAGAGTCTAGTTTTTTAAGCCACTTGCCTTAGGCTAATCAAAACCTAGAATCCGGTTTTAAAAATAAAGGTGCTGCTCAAAGACCTATACAAGCGCTGTCAAAGAAAAACTAAAGGTCTTAAAATATTGTCAAAATTCGTTGTAAATATGTAACTTGTAAGACTTTGTTGTTTTTAATTCAGCATTAATTAGAGCGATATTACCCTTGTATAGTAGTATATATAACAATGATATAGTCTTGACTTAACTCCTCGAGTGTAGTAGGGTTGAAAAGTAGGTTTATAACACAAAAACTTACGTACAAACGCGCGGAGTGCGTTTGGATAACGCTCTCCTAAATAGAGAGCGGTCAGTCAAAAGCCAAGCAACGGTAAGCGCTTTAAAGTAATAAATTTTATGAGCGCATTTACCGTCTTGGCTCCTCGTTCTATAATCAAAAGCGTGAATAACTCAAAACACGCCCTAAGACTACCAGCATCCGTTTCGGCTGGTAGTTTTTTAGTCCTACTCCTTTTGATGGTACTGACCAGCCCCATCAAGAATATTGCCTATGCAGTTCTTTTTTTCGGTACTCTATTGGTGTTTCTTCTGTCTAGCCTAGCTCTTTTAATTCGTTTCCAGATAGGATCACTTTCACGCCTAAATCGCTATAGGATAATCATCCTAAGCGTTGCTATCTTAATAATGATTATGTTTAGAAGCGCCCAGTCGTTAAACTGGGTGGATGGCTTTGTCTTGGTTATAGCCACCGTTGGGCTGCTGTTTTATGTTGGACGCCGGTAACCCGGCAAGGCACCTAGAATCAAGGAAAGAATTGGGCTATCAAAACAGCCTAAAGTATAATAAGAAAATATGAATCCTACCAGAGGTGAGCTCCAACCCCAATTCGAGCAGGCCCCCACCCCACAAGGCTTTGAGCAGCAGCCTGATACGGCCGTGGAAGCTCCGGTGGCGGCCCCTGAAACCAGCCCCGGTAAAACTCCTCCACAGGTTACCGCTGTTCCGGTAGATAACCCACCGTTGATTCCTGTTCCTTCCCCAGTTACAGCTACTTCACAATCCGATGACGATGACACAGCTACCGGGACGGCTAGCGCCACCGACACCTCTGGCTTACCGGCGGCCGATGCCGACCGGATTGAGAAGCAGTGGGTAGAAAGGGCTAAAGTGATAGTAAATCAGACCCAGGATGATCCTCATAAACAAAAGAGCGAGATGAGCCGAGTGAAAGCCGAATATATCAAGAAACGCTATAACAAGACAGTTCAGGTAGACGATCTAGGAGCATCATGAGCATCCTGGTAGGAATAGTGGGCTTTTTATTGCTGGTGCTAGCCGGCAG
>JBBDZV010000093.1:0-7770 GCA_040900005.1 Saccharimonadales bacterium (SeqCode) | reverse complement strand
GTTGGGCGGATAACTGGCACTATAGGCGGCGAATTAGTGCTAAAAGAGCATTTTGCTTACCCAATAGCCACTTATCAGGACTTAAAGCGTGATACCATGCAGGCTCTTTTAAATGCGCTGTCAACACTAACCAAAGAAGATGGGGCGGGAATCCAGTTCTTGCTTCGCCCGGCCGATAGTTCCTGGCGTAAGGCCGCGACCGCAGAAGCTGATAAAAAGCGCAAAGGAGGTAAATCCCAGCCTAAAGGTCCAGAGGCTATCTTCTGGTGGATAGGACAGCTTTTTACAGCGTTAAACAAGCCGCCTGAGGCCACCGGCCCAGACAAAGAAGCTGGGTCGCCCGAAATATCTTCTCTAGACCAATCAATTATCCAAGCCATTGAAGAAAAGACCAAACAGCCTGGCTATGAAGTTCTGATAAGATTGGTGGCCTCCTCTAATATTTCCCATCGAGCTCAGACTATCTTGAATAACTTAGTAGCGACCTTCTCTTTGTTTGATGCCCCTGGTAAAAACGGCTTCAAATTCGTGCCGGCCAAAGATATAGAAAGTTTCGTTACAGCCTATATCCTGCGCTTTTTTACTCAGGGCAGCGGCAAGAACATTTTAAATGCCACCGAGCTGGCTACCCTATTTCACTTCCCAGATCAAAAGAACATTCCGACCAGCCAGCTAGAGCGGCAGGCCAGTAAACAGGTAGACGGCCCCAGAAATATCCCGGAAGAAGGGCTGCTCCTTGGCTATAACATGTTCCGGGGTACAAAAAAAGCCATCCGTTTAGCCGATGCCGACCGAGCTCGACATATGTACGTAGTCGGCCAAACCGGAACTGGAAAGTCCACTTTCTTGGAGAACCTCGCCTTGCAGGACATGCTATCGGGGCGAGGTTTCGCCTTCGTAGATCCTCACGGTGATACGGCCGAGAAGCTACTGGCCATGGTGCCGAAAGAGCGCACAGAAGATGTCATCTACTTCTGCCCGGCGGATATGGAGTACCCCATGGGCCTTAATATGTTTGAAGCTCATTCCACCGATCAGAAAGATTTTTTGATCCAGGAGGCTATAAATATGCTTTACAAGCTGTACGATCCACAGCGCCAGGGTATCATTGGTCCTCGCTATGAACATTTGTTTCGTAATGCCGCTCTGGCCATTATGGCCGACCCGGCCGGCGGTACTTTCGTGGATATTCCTAAGCTTTTCCGTGACCCATCCTTTGTGGAGCAGAAGCTGAAGCACGTTACCGACCAGAATGTTTTGGAATTTTGGCGAAAAGAGATGCCAGCTAGTCAGCGGTCGAACGAGTTTGGAGAAGTAACCAGCTGGTTCGTCAGCAAATTCGGGGCGTTTTTGTCTAATGAAATGATGCGTAATATCATCGGTCAGACAAAAAGCTCCTTTAACCTTCGGGAGGTTATGGACGAAGGGAAAATCCTTCTGGTCAACCTTAGTCGCGGTCGGACAGGGGACTTAAATTCAAAGCTTTTGGGAATGATTTTTGTTATGAAGTTCGAAGCGGCCGCTATGAGTCGGGCCGATGTTCCGGAAGAGTATCGCCGGGATTTTTGCCTTTATGTAGACGAGTTCCAGAATTTCTCAACCGATTCCTTCGCTGATATTTTGAGCCAGGCCCGCAAATACCACCTGAACCTGATAGTCGCCAACCAGTTTACTACCCAGCTTTCAGAGGAGATTAGGGATGCGGTCTTTGGCAACGTCGGTTCGGTAGCTTGTTTCCGCGTCGGCACCAATGACGCCGAGTTCTTGGCTAAGCAGTATGCTCCGGTATTTGATATCGATGATCTACAGTTTCTACCCAATGCCAATACCGCTGTCCGGATGATGATCGGTGGCGTACCAGTTCAGCCGTTCTCCATGGCGACCTTGCCGCCCCTGGGGAATCCCAACACCCAGCTAGCTACCGCCCTAAAACAGCTATCAGCCGCTAAATACGGCCGGCCCAAAGCTACCGTAGAAGCCGAAATATTCCAGCGACTTAAAACCGAAGCCCCGGCCCGCCCCAGCTTTGGAGCCAGTCCTTTCGGTAGCTCCGCTCCCGGTGGTTTTGCCCCCTCGCCGAACCCGGCAGCCGGGCCCCGCCCGCCCGCTTTTTCTACGCCGACGGCCGGCCCGAAGCCGGCCTCCTCTTTTTTGGATGAATGGCTGGCGAAGCGCAAGGCGGCCGCGGGCGCCAAACCTCCCATTGCTGCCTCCCCGCAGACGGTGACTCCACAGAGATCGGAAATTAAAATCGACCAGAGCCAACCGGCCCCCACAGCCCAGTCTGCCGATGAGGGAGTGGTCCACATTGACAAAGAAGGCAACCTGACGACATGAGGGTTGCAACAGCGTGTAAGAGGACAATAAACGCTTGTCCCCCAAGCCCTTTTCTTCTATAATTAATGTGGTGAGAAGAGGTCTAGCGCGGTAGAGGGTGGCTTAAAGACAGGCAACCTCCTTTAAAGCGTTAGCAGATTAATAAACATGACTAGAGAATGAGGGATAGTACCTAAGGTGAGCAAACCAAAACCGCAGGCTTATGATGCCAGCCAGATTCAAGTTCTAGAGGGATTAGACCCGGTTCGCAAGCGTCCTGGGATGTATATCGGCAGCACCGGTTACGAGGGGCTGCACCATACCATTAAGGAGCTGGCTGATAACGCGATTGACGAGGTTATTGCCGGCTTTGCTACAGATATCAAGGTTATCCTCCACGACGATGGCAGCGCAACCGTCAGTGACAACGGCAGGGGTATACCAGTGGACCCTCATCCCAAAACCGGAAAAAGCAGCCTCGAAACTGTTTTAACCACTCTTCACGCCGGTGGTAAGTTCGGCAGCGGGGGCTACAAGGTATCCAGTGGTCTGCACGGAGTGGGTTTAAGTGTTGTCAACGCCTTGGCTACCAAACTGGTCGCCGAAGTCCAGAAAGACGGCTACAACTGGCGGCAGGACTATGAGCGCGGTGTACCGACCACCAAGCTGGTTAAAGGCGATAAAACCCAGCAGACCGGAACGACCATTAAGTTTTATCCGGATGCCACCGTCTTTGAAGCCACTATTTTTGACTATGACTGGGTGGTTAATTACCTCCGCCACCAGTCTTATCTGACCAAGGGAGTCAAAGCCTCCGTTTCCGATGAGCGCACCGGCCAATCCTATGCTTTTTACTTCGAAGGCGGCATCGAATCCTACGTTCGGCACTTAAACAGCGGCAAGGAACCGCTGGATGACGACATTTTTTATGTAGAGAAAGAGGTCAAGGAGTCCATGGTTGAGATAGCTCTACAGTACAGTGATGCTTATTCCGAAACCGTCATGGCCTTCGCTAACAACGTCTATAACCCCGACGGCGGTATGCACCTCACCGGCTTCCGGACGGCGCTGACACGCGTCATCAACGACTATGCCCGTAAAAGCGGTCTTTTAAAGGAGAAGGAAGAGAACCTGACCGGAGAAGACTCCCGCGAAGGGCTTACTGCCGTGATACTAGTCAAAATTCCTGATCCTCAATTTGAAGGTCAGACTAAGAATAAACTAGGTAATCCCGAAGTCAGGGGCTATGTAGAGCAGGTGATGACCGAGTGGTTTAATTACTATTTGGAAGAGCACCCGGCTATAGCCCGTAAGATTATAGGCAAAGCTTTGCTTTCTTCACGGGCTCGTAAAGCCGCCCGCGCCGCCCGCGATAACATTATCCGTAAGGGAGCTCTTGAAGGAGCCAGCCTGCCCGGTAAACTGGCTGACTGCGCTACGCGAGATCGCTCTCAGGCGGAACTGTTCATCGTTGAGGGCCAGTCAGCCGGCGGCTCCGCCAAAGACGGCCGCAATAGCTATTACCAGGCTATCTTACCGTTGCGCGGTAAGGTTTTGAATGTGGAACGTGCCAGATTGGATAAAATGCTAGCTAACCAGGAAATCTTGAATCTTATAAAGGCTTTGGGTGTCGGAATAGAGGAACAGTTCGACATGGAAGGCTTACGCTATGAGCGGGTCATTATCATGACCGATGCTGATGTAGACGGGTCCCATATCACTACTTTGCTAATGACGCTTCTTTTTCGCCATATGAGACCCATCTTAGAAGGTGGCCACGTCTTTATCGCCCAGCCGCCCCTATTCGAACTGGTTAAAACCGGCCGCAAAAACAGTATTTTTGTTTATAACGAGGAAGAACTGGAAAAGGTTCTTGCGGAGACTATCGAGCAACGCAAGAAGGAAGGCCAAAAAGTTGATGCTCATGACGATCGCTACAAACAAGCCGGCTTTATACAACAGAAGCGCTATAAAGGCTTGGGAGAAATGGATGCCGAACAGCTATGGGAAACCACTATGGACCCAGCTAACCGCGTATTGGTGCAGGTAAGAATCGAAGATGCCGAAAAGGCCGATGCTATCTTTTCTAAACTGATGGGTACTGAAGTAGAGATGCGCAAAAACTTCATCCAATCAAGAGCCAAATTTGCTAAGGACCTGGATATATGAGCAAGCCCAAAGTCCTTAGATTAAAGCTTAAAGCTCGCTGCGATGAACGGTTTTTAGCTTTCAGCTTTAAGCTTTCAGCTAGAGCGGCTGGAGGTCGCGTTTGATGGACGATAGAGCCAAGCAGCTACTTCCCACCACCGATAAACACTCCAAAATAGTGCTAGACCGTTCGGTCGAGGACGAGATGGAGACCAGCTACCTTCAATATTCCATGAGTGTTATTGTGGCTCGAGCTCTTCCTGACGTCCGTGACGGCCTCAAACCAGTCCATCGTAGGATTTTGTATGTAATGGATAAAAACAACCTCAGAAGCGGCTCTAAACACACCAAGAGTGCCCAAATAGTTGGGGATGTGATGGGTAAATACCACCCTCACGGCGACACGGCCATTTATGACGCTATGGTTCGGTTGGCCCAGCCTTTCTCCACTCGCTATCCGTTGGTAGACGGCCAGGGTAACTTCGGCTCTATGGACGGCGACCCCCCGGCGGCTTATCGATATACCGAAGCTAGAATGACTAAAGCCAGCGAATCACTGCTTGATGACATCGACAAGGATACCGTACCCTTTCGCGATAACTTCGATGGTTCTCAGCAAGAACCGTCAGTTCTGCCAGCCAAGCTGCCTAACCTCTTGCTGAACGGACAGGTAGGCATTGCCGTCGGCATGGCTACCAACATCCCGCCCCACAACTTGAGCGAACTAGTGGACGCTACCGTGGCCCAGATAGATAATCCCGAGGCGTCACTTGATGATTTGATGCAGTATCTCAAAGGGCCCGATTTTCCAACAGGGGCGGTAGTTTATGGTAAGGAATCCATCCGCACTGCTTTTGCTACTGGTCGCGGCGGAGTTATCGTCCGGGGTGTAGCCGATATTGAAGAGACGGCAAAAGGCCGCCACCGGATAATTATCACCGAGATACCCTACGCCGTGAACAAAGCTGGCCTAGTGGAGAAGATAGCCGATTTGGTACGCGAGAAAAAACTTAGTGGCATCTCAGACATTCGCGATGAAAGCTCAAGGGGTAGCGTGCGGGTTGTGATTGACCTGAAAAAGGATGCTTATCCCAAAAAGTTGCTCAACCAGCTTTATAAATTAACCCCTCTACAGACGGCCTTCCACTATAATATGCTGGCCCTGATTGACGGTATCCAGCCCCGGGTTCTAGGGGTTCAAGACATCTTGGCTGAGTACATTAAACACCGCCAAGCAGTAGTCCGGCGCCGTACCGAATTTGAGCTCAAAAAAGCCCAGGAACGGGCCCATATTCTGGAAGGGTTGAAGATTGCGCTTGACCATATAGACGAAGTTATAAAGACTATTCGGGCCAGTCAAACACCGGAAGAAGCCGAAGGCAATCTTATTAAAAAGTTCAAGCTTTCACAGATTCAAGCCCAGGCTATTCTGGCTATGCAGCTGCGCCGCTTGACGGGGCTTCAAAGGAAAGAAATAGAAGACGAACTAGCCGGGTTGATTAAATTAATAGCTCAGCTGGAAGCCATTTTGGCCAGTGAGTCCAAAATCCTGAAGATAATAAGGGAAGAACTCCTAGAGATGAAGAAGCAATTCGGTGATGAACGACGGACTAAAATAGTCCCTCAGGAACTTGGGAAACTGAGCGATGAAGACCTGGTTCCAGACGAACAAGTTGTTGTTACTCTCACATCAGCTAACTATATAAAACGAACATCAATCGCCGATTACAAGAGACAAGGGCGTGGTGGGAAGGGTCGCCGAGGAATGGCAACGCGGGAAGAGGATGTTATCGAACATGTTGTAAATGCTTCTACACATGACTACTTACTCTTCTTTACTAACAAGGGTAGGGTATTTAGGATTAAAACTTACGAAGTGCCGGCTGTTGGTCTGAATGCGAAGGGTGTTGCTTTAGTAAATCTACTGCAGCTACAGCCTGAAGAATATGTTAGTTCAGTCATCAATGTCAGCAAGCAGGAGGGAACCGGCGGCCACCTTTTGATGTGTACGGTCAAGGGCGTGG
Source organism: Saccharimonadales bacterium (SeqCode) (assembly GCA_040900005.1). Classification (GTDB taxonomy): domain Bacteria; phylum Patescibacteriota; class Saccharimonadia; order Saccharimonadales; family UBA10212; genus JBBDZV01. The sequence continues at coordinate 1,282 of JBBDZV010000093.1, read as the reverse complement.
TCAAGAAGACCCCGTTTGAGCAATACCAAAATGTCCGTCAAAGCGGTTTGATTGCTATTAACCTGGACGAAGGTGATGAACTGAAGTGGATAGGCATCACTACCGGTGAAAATGAAGTGATTATATCTACCAGCCAGGGACAGGCTATCCGTTTCCACGAAAAAGACGCCCGGCCGATGGGCCGAGCTTCCCGCGGTGTTCGCGGTATACGCCTGCGGTCGGGCGACATGGTTATTGGCATGGATATAGTAGCCAAAGACTCGTCCCTGTTTGTAATAAGTGAATACGGCTACGGCAAGCGTACCAAAGTCAGCCAGTTCACCGCCCATAAGCGCGGAGGTGTAGGCATACGCTCGGCGGTAGTCAATAAGAAGACCGGGCCGCTAATTGGGGTTAAAACGCTTACGGGGAACGACCAGGAGATAATTATTATCAGCACGAACGGCCAAACCATCCGTCTTGGCTTGAAGGATATACCGGCACTTGGTCGGGCCACACAGGGCGTTCGTATTATGCGCCTCAATGACGGTGACTCAGTGGCCTCTCTGGCCTTGGTCGAAAAAGTTGAAGATGTTAGTGAGGAAGAAGAACCTACGGAAACAGCTGAATCTCAAACAAAAGCGGTTTCTTAAGAGGGATTTGGCCAATTCCGTTGTAAAAAAATCTTTATAACCAATCACCCCCATATATCTGTTGACAGGAGAAATTACATCCCTTATGATAGGTATAGCTTTTAGGATGTTTTGCTTTGGTGCCTTCCAAAATGGCACAAGAACTGTTACCGGTCCGCTCTGAGCAGCGGATATAGCCTAAAGCGCTCATTGAAAATCTGGTAGTGCAAATCAACGTCAGTTTTAAAACTGTGCAAACAGTTTTTTATGAAGAGTTTGATCCTGGCTCAGGATAAACGCTGGCGGCGTGCCTAATACATGCAAGTCGAGCGGCAGCATGTTTCTCACCGAGGTTCGAAACAGCGGGTAGTTTACAGAGTATAGTTGGTAGTGGCTCAAGTCACTAAAAACTATAAACTAACAACTAGAAACTACATTTCGAGCTTCAGTGAGGAATGATGGCGAGCGGCGGACGGCTGAGTAACGCGTAGGAACGTACCCCAAAGTGAGGAATAAGCCCGGGAAACCGGGTCTAATGCCGCATATGCTCTTTTGAGTAAAGCCCTCGGGCGCTTTGGGAGCGGCCTGCGTCCGATTAGCTTGTTGGTGAGGTAATAGCTCACCAAGGCGACGATCGGTAGCTGGTCTGAGAGGATGATCAGCCAGACTGG
>JBBDZV010000092.1:0-13073 GCA_040900005.1 Saccharimonadales bacterium (SeqCode) | reverse complement strand
CGCGTTCGTGCTTGGTCTCTCCTACGCATAAAATGGGTGTTATATCGTTACGCACTGCAGCTGCCGCTTTGTCACGGACGGTATTGAGATCTTCATGAAAAACTCGTCGGCGTTCACTGTGGCCGACAATCACATAGTGCACCAGATCGCGCAGCATCGTGAAACTGACTTCCCCAGTGTAAGCTCCTTCGTCCATGTGATAGGCGTTTTGGGCAGCCAAACGGAATTTGCGGCGGTCTATCTGTAGGCTAAGCGGCTGCAGAGTTAGCATCGGTGGAGCCAAAACTACCTCTATATCACGGTGAATGGGTATTTTCTCTTGCAGACGATGCAGCAGCAGGCTGGCCTGGCTGGCATTCAGATGCATTTTCCAATTGCCGACAATCAGTATTTTTCTCATTTACCCACTCTTAAAACTTAAGCTTATTGTACATCATATTCGCACGCTGCCCCTAACTCACTAAAACCATTTCCACAAAATTTACACGGTCGAGTAAATTTTGTGGGATAAAACATAAAAAGACTATAGCTTCGAAAACTCTAAGCGTCAGTGAGAGCTTCAAGACCGGGCAGTTTGTGCCCGGCGAGCAGCTCCAGGCTAGCCCCGCCGCCGGTAGACACATGGCTGAAATCTTCAATCATATCTTGCGACTCAATATAGGCTACCGTATCACCCCCTCCCACCAGTGTGAAAGGTTTATTTTTATGTTTGTTGCTGGAGCTTATCATGGCCTCCGCCACCGTATGAGTGGCGTGGGAAAAAGGATTAGCGGCACCGGCTATACCCCTGATTTCCGCCACTCCCAAGGTGCCGTTCCAGATAACGGTCTTGGACATACGGACAGCTCCGGCAATTTGGGCCGCGCTTACCGGACCGATATCCAGTATTAGTTCATTTGCAGCCACAGTGTGCACGGAAGCGACCGGCCGCTTAGGATACGAAGTTATATCGGCTAGGGCGTGGGTAGAAATATCCACCAGGCGCGTCGGTTTTCTGCCGGCGATATCGGTAGATACCACTGCATCTACCGGTACTAAGAAATTAAAATCCCGCTCCATTGAGGCTTTTTTAGCCTTGTTCAATATTTGACGGGTCTCGTCGAGCAGCTCCCGTTCCACTCGGCTTTTGCCTATGCTTACCTTTTCTGCCAGCAGAAAATTGTTGGCCATTGCCCCGCCGACCGCTACACAATTGGCCAGCTCAATCATTCGATTTAAGATATCCAATTTGTCGCTAATTTTGGCCCCCCCAATTACTGCCGTAAGTGGTCTTTCGGGGGAATGCATTACCTTTGTGATAGCCTCCACCTCTTTTTCCACCAGCAACCCGGCTACCGACGGCAGTTGCCGGGCGATAGCATCGGTAGTGGCATGAGCCCGATGAACGACCCCAAAGCCGTCTTGCACGAACACCTCAGCCGAGGCAGCCTCAATGATAGCTTTGGCGAAGTCCTCGTCATTTTTTTCTTCTTCGGGGTGAAAGCGAACATTTTCCAAAAGCAGGATTCCACCTCTAGGCAGACCTTCGGCGGCTGCCATGGCCTTATCCCCCACACAGTCCTCAGCAAAACGAACTTCTTTGCCCAGCAGTGTGGAGAGGTTCTTTACTACCGGTGCCAGGCTGCTGTTTTTATCTTCCGAGCTTTTTGGGCGACCCAGGTGAGAAAGGATAATCAAGGCTGCTGGTTGCTCATTCAGGATATACCGGATGGTCGGCAACGACTGTTTTATACGATAGTCATCCGTAATCCCCCCCTTAACGATGGGTACATTATAGTCAGCCCGCATCAAGACGTGCTTGCCTTTTAAGTCGATGTCCCTTACGGTTTTTTTCTTAAACAAGTTGCCCACCATTTATCTCTAGACCAATTGTATGCGAGAAGAATAATAAAAACTAGCTGGTGATCCCAAGGGGAATCGACTCACCTTCGGCGAGCCCGGAACTTCATCTTTGAAAACAAGTTTTCAAGAGAAAAATCCCTTGAGAACTGCCACCGGCAATTCTCACCCTGTTACCAGGATGAAAACCTGGCGTCCTTCGTCAGACCAGCATTTTTGGCTTGCATTATGCTTTCAGAGAAAGTTAGGCGAAATCATAGCTCCAGCTTTCATGCGGTCTTCCTTAAAAACTAATAACACATGGTGACCCCTACGGGAATCGAACCCGTGTTGCCAGGATGAAAACCTGGTGTCCTAGGCCACTAGACGAAGGGGCCAGGAGCGTGTGTTATTAGTTTTTAAGGAACAAATCGGAGCCTTAGCTAGTTCTTGTCAGATTGTACTCAATTTGATCGAGAACGAAAAGTGGCGACGGCTTTGTGACGCGACGATGGGGCCCCAAAATGGCCGGCCATTTTGGGCAAATGGATGGGGCCAGAACAGGTTAAATTTTAACAGATTAATCTATCTGGTACCAAAAATCCCTCGGCTCCACCTTTCCGAGGGATATTGGTTACGTACGTTTTATTTTTGCAAAGAGCGGTCAGTCACTACTACTCTGTTGTTCCAGGACATAGACTAGCACAATTGAGTAGATTTTGCAATTACTTATCCACACCAACATCTCCGGAGCATCAGCCCGCCCACTAGCTAAGCTAGTAGCCTTGCTGATGCTCTTGGTCCCTGACTGCGTTGGCAAGTTTACGATACTCATTCACTGTATCTAATTTAATACAGCTCATTTGAGTTTCGCACTCCCGCCTTGTCATGAACCCAAGCGGAGAAGTTGACACGAACAGTATGTGGGCTTACTTAGGCGCGAGAGCGCAGGCGGCGGACTGCAAAGTGAGCAGCCGAACCCACAGCACTAGCACCAGCGAACAGACCTAAAGCGGCACCAGGGCCGGTGTTAGGCAGAGTCGTAGCAGCTACCGGAGTAGTTGCGACAGGCTTAGCCGTGGGAGTGACAGTCGGAGTGGTGGGAGGAGTAGGAGCCGCAGGCATGTTAACTCGAACTCTAATTGTTACAAAACCACTGAACTGACCACAACCAGGGACGTTGCCGTTGATTTGGTCATAGCCAACCTGAGCGCCAGTGTTGTTAACGATGTTATCGCTAAGCTGAACACCGTTCAGGGCATTGGTAGTCAGTCGTGCGCTTCCATTCACATAGGAAAGGGTAAATGGGCGAGCTCCAGTAAAGTCAACCGTATCGGTGACTGCACCAGGGTTGGAGTTGTCAGAGGTAATGAAAGAGGTAGCAAAAGTATTGGTTGCAGATACTGTAGGTAAAAATATTTTTACCCGTGTGTTAGTAGCAACCAAGTTTAGGTTAGCAGCAGCATTGTTGTGAAAGTAAACGCGAAGGACTACTTCATCGTTATGCTGAACGTTAATGTTGTCTACCACATTTCCGCTTGCAGTGGTAACTTTACCACTCAAGAAGGGTCGTTCATCTCCTACTGTCGGATTGTCCGTAATGGAGTTGAACGTTATGTAGGTAGCAGTGTTGTCCCACGTGAAGGTGGAACGACTTGGGCCCCATCCAGCTAGCACGGTGCTAGCGGGGATAAGAACCACAGCCATGCCAATGACTAATGCACTGGCAATTTTTCTCTGAAGAGAATTAAAAATACGCATAGTGTTTCCTTTCTTAAGCTAATTCTAGTTAGCTAGTCGAATATGAACAGTTAAAATTAATACGAAAATAAAACTTTTAAGACTGACCGCACTTCAAATTTTTAATGTTCACCATTATTAGGTGCAAAAACGTAAAAATCGGATCATGAGAATCCATATGTTGTTTAAGAGAGGAGGGGTGCGCATGATATGCTGCAACCCCTCTTCTTGCTTGGGAGCGTTCTACTAGAGAAGCCCCTTCGCATACTTGCTTGGCCAGAGGCCAGGGAGTCGCCGCCGCAGTGGCGACTCCCTGGCACTTTGACCCTCTTGCTGCCGACCAACTAGGCTGGAACGCAGCCGGTTGCCGGGTTGGTGGGGTCCGGCTTCCAGCCGGGTGGACACGACGCCGAACCCGTGTTGGGTGGATTCGGGCCCGGAGCAGTCGCCGGCGCAGGCGGGGGCTGCGAGGCAGCCGCATTCGTCTTTACCGACGTCGAGCAGGTCGCCGAACCACCGTCGTTGTACTTGATGCTGACGGTGATTGTCCAGGTGTTGTCTGAGCCGTACTGGCGACTCGGGTTGAGACCAGCGTTCGACGAAGTGGTTCCGTCGCCCCAGTTAACCGTCGTCACCGGACCGTTGGTGTCGGTCGCGATGAGCAACCGGACCAACCGCCCGTCCTTCTCCAGGATCGGCGTGACCGTGCACGAGTGCGCGGCCGGCGTCGGCGGAGTCGGAGTTGGCGTTGGCGTTGGCGGAGTCGGCGTCGGCGTCGGCGGAACAACCGCCGTGCAGACCGCCCTAGCCGAAGCCGTCAGCTCCACACTGGCCTGCTTGGAAGCAGTCAGCATCAGATCTGCCGTCTGGTTGGTGCTCAGACGGGCACGACTACTCGCCTGCCCGTGAGCCTGGCTCCGACTCTTGGCCGAAGCACGACCGGTGACGAGCACGAAGGCTGAGCCAGTGCCGGTTGCCGTCGAGAAGGCCGAAGCCCCCGGGACGACGCACGACGCTGTAGCGGAAGCCTTAGCGTTGATGTTCGCCCTCAGGCGAACCGTCGCCGTGATGTCGAAGCTCAGGACGATCTTCACCTTCCCCTTGTAGAGGGGCGGGTGGGGCTTGCCTGGGGGGTAGTACACATTCCAGCAGTCCTTCATGGTGCGACCGCCTCCGCGCTTACGCCAGCCGGACGGGCTGGACTTGTCGGGGCAGGCGTACACCTTGACCTTCTCACGGATGGGAATCTGCCTCCCGCGAGCGTCGAGGTAGGTGTTGACGCCACCCTTGAACCACTGGCACTTTTTCTTCGGGATACCCGAGTTCAGCCGAAACGGCCTGACCAGGAGCACGCCCTTGGCGGTTGTGCTAACGGTCGCGAACGCGGCCTCCTTGTCGGTGAAACTCACCGTCGAGAAGCTGACCTTCTGCTCGTTGATGCACAGCTGGGCGAGGCCCTGGACTGTGCAGTTGGTGGCATCCGCCGAAGCGGACGTCGTTGCGGCCGTGTTGGGCGCCGCCGTGGCATCCGACTTCGCGGACGCCTCGCCGGGGTTGACCATCGCGAGAGCGAAAAACGCCATCACGAAAGTAACCAATGAAACCATCAACTTCTTCATCTTTGCCTCCCTCCCCTTCCGGGGAAGTCGATTGACAGGGCGCCAGCCGAATCCCCGGAAGGGGCGTCGAAGGCTGGCACACTACGGGGAAATTTTTACCCGCACTGTGCCAGCCTCCCGCGAGAGAACTGTGGAAAAAGTTGAAAAATGAACTTGTATGCGAAGAGTTCTAGTATCGCTCTAAAACCAAACATCTATTTTGTTATGTGCGATTTTCTGCGGAGCAAAATACTCAACGCAAAAAACCACCCCAAAATAGATGAGTTCAGCAAAGAAGCGTGAACTCTCATGATCCGATTTGTTAAGTAGCACCCCACCCGCCCAAACTTAGGATGTTTTACGGAGGGTTAACCTCTGTACGAAATCTCTCTCAAGACTCTCCATCCCACGCTTGGAAGCGAGGATGTCTATACTTTACCACAAGCATTAAATATTGTCAATACTTTTTAACACTATTATTAATAAACACAAGCACTTCGTTTTTAGCGTTTAATGCCGTGTTTTGGCTTTTATTATAAAGGCTCTGAAATTGAAAAAGCCTGCTCCGATCTGGAGCAGGACTTGCATTAAGTTTTACCAAGAAGGAGAGAGTTTGCCCATAGGGACTAAGCGGGGCTTCAAAGCCGTGGGGTCCCGCCGCGGGGGTGGTGGGCTTAGCGCGGCGGGACCCGCTGTCCCCGATTCGGAACAATCGGTGAACCGGGGAGTCCTGGGGAAGAGCGGCAAGCGAACTTGCCAAATATCACCCCGACGGGTTTTCGGCCCCCGTCGGGGTTACTGGATAAAGCGCGGCGGCTACGCCGTCAGTAGCAGCGCGCAACGGGTGGTCCCCACTCGATCTACCACCCGGTCCAGCTTGTTCCGCCTTACGGCGGATCTTCTTAAACTCTTGGGGTCGCCGTATGCATCCCTTATCAGGAGATGATGTGGCGATACGGCGACCCCAATCGGGTGCGGGCCTTCCTGGGTGGTACGCCCTGCCCTCACCTGGTGCGCTTTTCAGGAAAATCGCAGAATGCCGACTCTCCATCGCACCGTGAACTGGTAAAGCTTTAATGTACGTGAAGCGGCTGCATCCAAAAACTTCCGGAGCGCTCACTTTGCACAAGGGACGATTATAAACTTGTTATCTAACAAGCGCAAATTTTATTTTCTTATTTCTACGCTAGAGCGCGGGAAGCTGAAGCCGAAGGTGCTACCCTTACCTTCTACACTTTTGAATATGATGGCGCCCCCTTGGGCCACGACTACCTTTTTAGCCATAAAGAGGCCCAAGCCTGTACCATCCGGACGGGCTTTACGGGCGTTGCCGGCTCGAAAGAACTTGGTGAACAGCTTGGGCTGCTCGGGTTTGGGAACACCTAAGCCAGTGTCGGTTACGGTGTAAACCAGAGCCGTATCGGTTGCCTCTACAGAGACGGTTATACTGCCGCCAGCCGGCGTGTAATAGATAGCGTTGTCTAGAAAATTCATTATCACCTGGCGGATTTTGGTCTCGTCTAGCATAGCAATAGGGAAGTTTTTGGGTTTATTAAAGTCAAACTTAAGCTGATGATTCTGAATAGAGTCCTGTAACTGGCTTATTTCGGCCTCAACCACATCTGCCAGATTAGTGGGCTTATTGTCAATCACAAACTTCCCGCTTTGTAATCTAGAGACATTCAAAAGATCGGAGATCAGATATACCATCCTCTGAGCACTGTCAAAGGCTCGCTGTATCATCTCCTTCTCGTTTTGGGTCACTGGGCCCACATCCCCGTCTAGCACCATGCTTAAGTACCCCTTTACAGCTGTCAGGGGTGTTCTAAGCTGGTGGCTGGCCATACTGATAAACTCATCCTTGGTATGATCCAGCTCTTGCAGGCGCGTATTAGCTTGCTGCAGCTCTTGAGTAGCCTCATTTATCTTTTGCTGTAACGTAATATTGAACTTGGAAATTTCTTCAAAGCGTAAGGAATTCTGGATGGCAATTGCCATCTCTCCGGCAATAATCTCTAATATCTTTATATCCTTGTTCGAGTAGAGGCTGCCGCTTTGTTTGCTGCCAAGCAGAATGAACCCCGGGTTTGTGGGTACCTGACCCCCGTGGCTTTTGAGAAGAGCTCTCATTTTGATAAATACGGATACTCCATTGTTACGTAGTATTCCTGCAACCGGCGAGGTTGGTTCAAGTTCCTCGCTAACAATTATTTTCTGGCTGTAATTAGAGAAGGCGTTATCTATTTGAGACGCCACTTCAGCTGTTAAGCCCCCTTTTGCTACTCCGATCAATCGTAGGGCTGAATTATGACTGTCCCGAATGGCAAACAGGCAAAAGTCTGACTTGAGCGTACTTTGTAGTAACCCTGCACTCTTCGTCACTAGCTCATCGAGCTCAATAACAGTAACGAGAGTCGTGTTTAAGTTATCGAGTAGTGTCTGGGGGTCATATGCATCTCTGTAGAAGAATCTATTGGTGGTTCGATCAAAAAAACGCTTTAGTGGCGGCAGCGCAAAAGCGGCGAGTATTGCCACGGCCGCATATGTAAGATGTACTTTCAACCCTATGCTTTCTTCATTAAAGAAGATAGCTGAGATACCGGAAAGAGCGCCTACGACCAGAGCTATTAGAGAGGCAATCAGCAGAATGTACCCAACAGCTCTTGCGACTACAAGCTTAACGTCCAGTAACCGGTGTTTGACGATGGCTACGGCTACGAAAATTGAAAAAATAACGACTACATTGGGGCCATAAAACACAGCTTTGCTATAACCCGCCAGAGGCAAGATAGCGTTAGCTATAATACCGGGTATCAACGTTAATATCAGGCCTGAAAACATGTATTTAAGTTGATTCTTCTGAAGCAATGATGCCGACTTATAGAATTCCCTCAACAAATAAAACCCGGTCGCGAAATAAGAAAGTATTACGAGGATTAAAGCATAATACAAAGGCCCCGTTACTGTTCCCTGTCCGTGGGCCTTTATTTCAGCAATATTAAGAGGAGTAAATGTAAAAAATAAAAGCCCCAGGGGTACTGCGCTCCACTTAGCGAGGCTATATACAGTAATCTTTCGATTAATGTAAGCGAGGCTAAAAAATAAAAAGGTTAGGGGTAAAAGTACTGCACCTATCAAGGTCGTGCGGGCAAAGAATAACGAGACTTCGGGCGAAGTTGCCAAATTAGTTAGAAGGTTAGCAAAAAGCCATAGAAAACCGCTTAGTAAAAATGCAGCCAGCCATCGGTTGACAGTACGGCGGTGATTACTAACGATAATGATCAAACAAAGTACCGCTAAAACCAGCCCGCTCAAGATAAGAATTAAGTTGTGCATTATAAAGGGCTCAAGCTTATCATAGCTCACCGAGCCTTTTAAGTTAAAACCGATAGCCCTGTCTAGCTATCTAGGGGCTGGTCTACAAACCAATCATAGTAATCTGGCTGAATCTCGCGCATATGTGCATCGACCTCTTTCAGATCCAAGACGTGGGCGGCACACATTCCTCCCTGATAAACAACCTCCGGTCCGATTTGTCTAAATGTAAATCCATACCTTTTCTCCATAATCTTGACGCGGGGCGGCTCCATGATGATGCCCCAGGTTTTTATATTTCGGCTTGTCGCATCCCGATACGCGGCTCTCCATAAACCCAAAACTACCTCTATCGCTGGAGCTGATTTGTCCACAGCTACGGTTCCTAGTTCTTCAGCTTGTCCAGTACGGCATTCGTTCATAAGCACTTCCTTCGTAGCCTGACGATAAGTTGGAAGTTCCATAAAGGGCGGCATTTCTGGTCCCCCAGCGAATATACGAGTCACTCCTATACATTCATCCTGGCGATTGAAGGCTCCAAATATACGAGACTGCGGGATATACTTTTCATAAACATCAAGACTTCCGTAGTCGTTGTTGTCCCATACCTTTTGCTCTAACTCTAATGCTCGTCTGACGATATCAGGGTCAGACACAAGCTCTACCTTATATTTTTTTAGTGAAGTTTTTTCAAAGTTGGGACTGGATTCTGCAATTTCTGCCATTGTCTTTAAGGGTTATTCCATTTATCTGCCTGGTAAACTGCCGTCACTAGGACACAGACCGGTTCATGTGAGCAAGTCTTGCCCACGACCTTCATCTCGATCGGACCAAAGTCCACATTTCGTATAGCCATTAGAGCCTCTAAGCTCTGGGCTATATCCCGCCGGACAGTGTGTTCATTCGTTCCTTCATGTTCCACAAATAACCCTTTGCCAGTTTCTTTATCTTGCACCCAACCAATGCCTGCCCAGGCTTCCATATTGGGCAGGCCGACCCTGATCTCGGCCATAACCACATAAAGCCGGTCGCCCCATTCCCCCACCGGTTGTTTTATAGGACCGTCATTGATGCTAATCTGCGATTTTGGCGGTACTATCGAGCTTAAGCGTATAAGATTATGGTTGGCAATTCCGGCAGAGTTAAGGGCTGCATCAAATGCAGCTAGTTTAGTGGGCCCTGCGCCGGTGCCTGAAGTGACTTGAATTAACATTTTTTATTTGAGCCTTACCTGGGGTGAACTATAACCGAGAGGCCTAGTCAAGTCAAGATAGACGCCCCACCCCATAAAGGTGTACTATAAAGTTGATGTCCACGATTAGAAATAGCACTCTAACCGCTAGCTCTGATTTGCTAAACCCAAATCAGATTTCTAACGCGGCCTATCGCGTTAGACCTCAATCCCTCATTTCTAATGTTCGCATGTACGTTAGGCGACAGTTTCATCTATCAAATTTAATATCAGCTTCATGGCTGGAGATTGAGGTCTAATCGAGATGGCAAAGATTGCGGTTATTGAAGACGATTTAGCTATAGCCCAGATGTACCGCATGAAATTCGAGGCGGAAGGCTTTCACGTGGAGATTGCCGCCAATGGCAAACTAGGCCTCGAACTTTGCGAGGCCCTAAAACCGGACCTTATACTATTGGACCTGATGATGCCAGAGATGAACGGCGATGAGATGCTCGAGAAAATGCGGTCCACCGAGTGGGGTAAAGATATTAGGGTCATAATTCTCACCAACGTCGGTGAGCAAGAAGCGCCCACCCGCTTAAAAGAGCTGGGCGTCCGAGCTTTTATTGTTAAGGCCGAGATGACACCCAAACAGGTTGCCGAACTGGTCAAGCAGCAATTAGGAACATAGCAGCAGTCGAAATGAATATAGCGATTATCGGCTATGGCGAGCAAGGCCGGTCCGCCTATGAGTACTGGAGTAAGCCCGGCAACCAAATAACCATCCACGATAAAGAGGCTGGCCTGAAGCTTCCCGAAGGTGTCGGCCAAAAACTCGGTCCGGACCATCTAAAGGACTTGGGTCAATATGATTTGATAGTCCGCTCTCCTATTGTTCATCCGCTTAACATAGCCGCCGCAAATTCTCCTGGGATACTAGATAAAGTTACCAGTGTCACAAACGAGTTCATGAGCGTCTCCCCTACCAAAAATGTCATTGGCGTTACGGGCACCAAAGGTAAGGGTACGACTTCTACTCTTATTGCCAAAATGCTGGAAGCTGCCGGAAAACGAGTTCACTTGGGCGGCAATATCGGCACCCCACCCCTTGATTTGCTAAAAAACGACATTCTCCCGAGTGACTATGTGGTTCTGGAGTTAGCTAATTTCCAGATTATAGACCTAAACTACTCCCCTCACTTAGCCGTTTGCCTAATGATCACGACCGAGCATCTGGATTGGCACGAGAACATGGAAGAATATGTTCGAGCTAAGTCTAATATGTTCAACCACCAGACACCTGAAGACACTGCCATTTATTTTGCATCTGATGAAAACTCTAAAAAAATTGTTAGCAGCTCTAAAGCCCGAAAAATACCGTACTTTGAGAAACCGGGGGCATATGTCCGGTACGACGGAATGATTGTAGTCGGCGATGAAGAAACATTGATAGCTCATAAGGGTGAGGTCAAGCTTTTAGGAGATCACAACTTGCAGAATATTTGCGCCGCCATAACGGCTGTTTGGCAAGTAGCACCCTTGGGGGGTGCTATAAAAACAGTTATAAGTTCATTTTCTGGACTTGAACACCGCCTAGAGCTAGTCCTGGACCTAAACCAAGTCAAGTACTATGATGATTCTTTCGGTACAACCCCAGATACGGCCATTGTGGCCATGCAGGCCTTTGACCAGCCCAAAGTTATGATTTTAGGCGGTTCGGACAAAGGCGCTCCTTTTGATAAGCTGGCGGACGCCATTACAAAAAATAATGTCCGTCACGTTATAGCTATCGGCCAAACAGGACCGGTTATTGCCGGACTACTGCGTCAACGAGGATTCGACCGAATCACCGAAGGTCCTTCTACTATCACTGAAATCGTAGATACGGCCCGTAAAGCCGCCCAACCCGGGGATGTCGTTCTGCTGTCAACCGGCTGTGCCAGCTTCGGTCTGTTCCGCGACTACAAGGACCGGGGCGAGCAATTCAAAAAAGCCGTTCAATCACTCCAGTAAATACACCTATCTGTTATTACCACACTATCTACTCGATCGGGTAGATTATGTGGTATTCGTCTACAGTTGATTTAAGATATGTTTGAGTTGAGCTACCACGGCTTTTTCGGGCTGGATGACTTCGGCCCGGCCGGCAGTTATGTTTGTGATGATCTTTTCTATCCAGTGGTAGTGAGTGCACCCCAATACAATTTGATCGGCCCCTTGGTCGCACATCTCATCTATAGTTTTTGCGACTTTGTCGCGGTCTACCCTATTTGTTTCTATCATCAGGGCCCAATCGCTGCAATCCGGTTCTAGAACCTCCACCCCTTGGGCGTATTCAGCCTTAAGCCACTGGTACCGCTTACTCTCCAAAGTTCTCAAAGTTGCACAAACAGCGATAATCCTAGTTTTGGTATTTTCAGCGGCTGGCTTGACCATTGGTTCCACCGCTATCAGAGGTACAGGTATATCTTCACGCAGGCGCTCAATTAGGTTTGTACTAACCGTATTGCATGCCACGACTATGGCCTTGCACCCCTGCCTCGCCAATTCCTCCAGAATTGGTTTGGTAAAGCTGTAAATTTCTTCCAAACTCCTGGTGCCGTACGGAACATGACTTTCATCGTTTCTGAATACGACTTCGTAACTAGGGAGTTCTGCCCTAATCGCTTTTACAAAGGAGAGACCGCCCCGCCCCGAATCAAATACCCCGACTCTTACTTTTTTCTCCGGTGTCATGCTTTCCACACTTTAGCACGAGGTTCGTTTTCTCCGCGAGAAACGGACTGAAGTGTATTGAAATACATTGAAGGAGTGTCGCAGCGGAAAAATGTGCTTTGTGCAAAGAGGCTAGCGGTGCCGGGGGCTCCGCGCCCGGGCAGGCTAGCCGGTGTGGGAGGCATGGGCCGCCCGGATGACGTTTTCGAACAGAGCACAAACCGTTAGCGGCCCTACCCCGCCTTTTTTCGGGGTGAGTGTCAGGTCATCGCGCTTATAAACATCGGGTGATAGGTCCCCTACGGTTTTGCCGGACTCACTGGCCGTACCAGCATCTACCACTACCGCGCCGTGTTTAATCATCTCGGGGTAAAGTACGGCGGGGCTGCCGGTAGCCGTGATGATAACATCCGCTTTTTGTGTGCACTTCGCTAAATTATCAATTTCTCGGTCAATCACTTCCACATCAATGTTTGATGCTTTGAGTATTTTTTCTAAGGGGGCACCGACTAGTTTGCCCCTGCCGATAAGTAGGACGTGCTTGTCTTTAAGATCCACGTTATAACCGGAAAGCAGCCACATTATGGCCATGGGGGTGGCCGGCTCAAATTCCGGCTTATCCCCCAGGGCATCTACATCTTTGCTCGGAGCTACCTGGTTCACGATTTCATCGGTCTGCGATATATCTGTCAATGGCAGTTGAACGATAATGC
>JBBDZV010000091.1:3087-13979 GCA_040900005.1 Saccharimonadales bacterium (SeqCode) | reverse complement strand
AAATCCATACGTCCGTTGGTGTAAACAAAATAACCGGTGTTGCTTACATCTAGCCCGTTACGACGCAACAGCCATTGATAGATTTCCATTTGCCGTTTGTACATATTCTGCCACTCGGCATCCAGAGTGATTTCGGCGGCTTTAGCTGTGGCCTTGTAATCCACGACGTACACAACCCCGGATTCGTCAATCCAGATATCATCAATGGCGCCGAAAATGTGTAGGTTCGTAGCTTCGTGCAGAGTCTGAACGCCGCTGAAATTCTGCCGCCACATATCCAGTTTCTTGTGTTGCATAGGGACCGCTTTGATTTGGTTGTCGCTCATCAAAGGGTGGGGTTCTTTCTTTAATCGGTAGCTATCAAATTCCTTTTTAAATAATTCATCGATGGCTTTGTTGATTTGAAATGGCGGGCTGCTAGGGCGTTTAATTTTAAAGCGCACATCCAGCCAGAAACAACGCGGACACTGGGTGAATAGCTCCAGCTTACTGCGGCTGAGCTTATAAACCTCTTTTTGCCCCGGTTTGTAGGCGGGGTATCTCTCGTATGCCATTACCTCTTATTGTATCAGCCGAGGAAACGGCCGTAATGAAAACGCCCACGAAGTATCGCGGACGTTTTTGGTGTCTTAGAGTTTTGGTTCTAACTATTTGCGGCGGGCCCAAAAGTCAGCAATTGATAGCACCACATAGCCGGCTAGAGCGTATACGGCCATAGCAAACAAGGCTGTGTAGTCAATTACCCATCCCCGGTCAAGAACTCCGCTGGAGGTGAAGATCCCTCGGAATGGCTCTAGCAGTGTGTTAGTGCTGGTGTATACCCAGTGCACGAACGCCGCATCCGGGTTGCCATTAAAGAACCGCAGTAGCACCCTCAGCGCCAGCAAACCGACTGCAATGGTTACAAAAAAGTTCACCACCCATCCGACCAAATCTCTATGAGAATATCTCATACCCTCTCCTTTTAGTTAATAAGCTCATCATAGGCTCCATTTGGCAACTTTTCAACATTAATCCACAGCTTTTAGGGATTTTGACAAGTTTTACCCTTTAGGATTGTTGCGCCCTTTACAATGATTTCTTCGACTGGCCGTCTGTAAATATCTTTACCGTCTTATTGTGAGAGGGGTTACAGAACCCTCCTCCTCCCTGGCTTATAGTGGACAGTGCCATTAATAAAAAGGGAGGTGTATATGGCTGACAATAGTAAGGGCGGCAATAATAGTAGTGGTGGCAATAGCGGAACCAGCAATAGGGGTTTTGCAGCCATGCCCAAAAATAAGGTCCGTGAGATTGCCCGCAAAGGTGGTGAAGCCAGTGGAGGAAGTAATCGCGGTGGCAGCAATAACAGTAGCTCCGGCACTTCTAACTCCAGCAGTTAGGTAGGGACGACCCCACCTATTCCTTGAAAGGGCCCATTTGCGAGCGGGCCCTTTTTAAATGGCCGGTTGACCTGATTGTTTACATTTAATAACCCTTGTTTTACTAATTGTAAAGTTTTTTACAAGACAGCTGTAACTCATCCCGCAGACCCCTTACCCTCATTTAAGTTAAGTTAATACTAACCTCAACGAAAAAATTTAAATAAGGAGAAGCCTATGTTAATAAGGTCTATAGCTAGTGTTACCGCACTTTTAGTGGCCATGATTTGCGTACTTTTGGTCATAGAACCATCCGATCCGCTGTTTTACAGCTTTGTTTCGGGAAATTTATGGACAGCAGTTGGTAAATTTTTACTGATGCTAGGGGTAGTGATTCTAGCCTTTAAGAACAAGTTCAATTACTCCGCAGCCCCCGCCATCTGTGCCTGGGTGGGAGCCTCTCTTATAGGTTTGGGTCTTCTTGGTTTGATGGTGCCGTCGGTGGATTATGCCCTGTTTACATACATAAAAGTCCTGGACTTCCTGTTGGCTATGGAAGTGGGGGTCATCTTAAGTCTGGCGGCTTTATCTTATGAGCGCGGTCATCAGAAATTACCCCGAATCAGCCGCCCCAGGCAGCTTACCTTGGGGCTCCCCTACCACAATATCCGCAGCTACCTTGCCGCCAAAGAAGCTCGAACTTAAAGGAAGGTTGACCCATATTGAAAAGGTCCGCCTTCAAGGCGGACCTTTTGGGGTTTTTGTATTAATTCAAGAGGTTGTTTTAAAAGCAGAGGTAGTCACTTTTTATGCGTCGGATTTTTTGGAACCCATCATCATGAGCATGGTGTAGAGCATATAAAGAGCTGCTACCCCTACCACGCCGTAGACTACGGTTGCAATGGTGGAATCTACTCCGAAGAGCTCGTCTACCAAGTTATACTCAAAGAACGCGATCAGGCCCCAGTTAAGGCCTCCTACTACAACGAGAACGTAAGACAGTTTGTCTAAAGCGTTCATTTTCATTGTTATCTCCCTTATGGTTATTAACCACCCCATCATATGCTTAATAGCCAACCTTGTCCAGTATTTTTCACAACCCCTGTGGGCGAGGGAGTTTTAGGTCAGAAAAACAAAAAAGGAGCTTTTTAGGGCTCCTCTTTTGCCGACTAGTTGCTTCCGAAGAAGTACTTTTTCTGGCCACCTCACGATGGTTGCTCTAATGATATTACCTGCTAAATATAATGTCAACCGCTTATGACTACCTCTGTGGATATAGAAGTGGAAAAACTGTTCAGAACTACGCCGACTAACCCCTTTCAAAGAATCGCTAATAAATATACATAATTAAGGTGTTTTTAGTAAGCGTGGTGCGTCAATTTTTGGACTTAGCGGCGGATACAAAAAAGAGAGGTTTTTAGGCCTCTCCTTTTTGCCGTGGGAGCCTTTTGAGGGGCTCACTACAGTACCACCTCAACGATGGTAATAATAAATATAAACCTGCATGCAATGGGCGTCAATGGATTTATGTTGTAGTTTTTTCAACTAAGTGGAGCACCGCTGGGTAAAGAGATGGGCGGGATAAATCCCGCCCTTTTGTGAGGTGTACTTTTGGCTTTTTGTATAAGCCTAAATTAAGCATAACCTCTATGAGACTGGTTGTCTAGAGAGAAAGTTACTTTTCTGGGGCCTCCGATTCATGTCCTTCTGAAGGTTCCGGACGTTTTGGCGGAATCTTCCATGCCAAAATTTTCTTTAACTTATCGATGCGGATAATTTTGTCTTCAAACTTCTTCAATAAACTAGAGTAGCGCCAGTTGGGTACCATCAGAGCCAGCAGCTTGTCCTTCTTTATCAGATATTCAATCAAGCCGTGGAAGTCCCCATCCCCGGAAACAATCACAGCCTTACCGTAGTGAGGGTACTGCATCATAGCGTGGAGGACTAAATCAGCATCGACATTACCCTTAACCGGCTCATCCTCAACCTCGACCGTTGGCTTAAAGACTAGGTCGTAGCCCATTGATTTTAAGTTGGCGTACAGGTCTTCTTGGTCAGACACTTCACCAATGAAAAAATAGGCTTTTTCAACATTATATTTACTGTGCAAGTACGCCCGGAACTTCCTAAAGTCTAACCGCCAGCCAACCGCCCGAATCCCCATATTTAAGTTCTGTCCGTCGATAAAAGCGTAATTTGCCCGTTTAGTTTTTGGTTTATCGTTCATAGATGTGATAGGTGAATTATAGCTTAAAAACTGATTGGATTGATAATAAATGATTTTCCTGTTAATGATTAATCTATGGCAAAACAAACAATCGAACGCATCAGAGTTGGCAAAGGCTTCCATTATTTCAACGAGGGTAGGCAGATAACCAATAAAGATGACTTGGCTTACTTTAAAGGCCTGGGGATTCCGCCAGCCTGGCAGGAAGTCCGAATAGCCACTTCTCGGAGTGCTAAAATCCAGGCTACCGGATTAGATAAGGTGGGGCGATTGCAATATATTTACCACCCGGTTTTTAGGGCCCGCCAGGAGCGTGCCAAATTTGCCCGCATCTTGCGCTTTGCTCAAGCCCTGCCCCGCATGCGCCGTATCACTAATGAACATTTAAATCGTCCCGAGCTGGATCAGCAGAAGGTCTTAGCCTGTATTGTACGGCTGATGGACCAAGCCTATTTCAGGGTCGGCAACGAGGTCTATGCCCGTGACAACGAAAGCTATGGCCTGACCACCATCCGCAGCCGTCACACACAGGTAAAAGGTGACACTATTATATTTGATTTTGTGGGCAAGAGCGGGCAAAAACACCGCAAGGAAATCACCAACAAACGGCTAGCCAAAATCGTCAAGAAACTGGACCTTCTGTCCGGCTACGAAGTGTTCAAATACTATGACGAAGGGGGCGAGCTTCGCGACGTCAAGAGTGACGACGTTAACGAGTATATAAAGGAGATCATGGGCGAAGAGTTCAGCGCCAAGGATTTTCGGACCTGGGGCGGCACCTTGCTGGCAGCTGGCATGCTGGCTGCCACGGAGCGGGATAAATCGGTGCGCGAGCGCAAGAAAGCCGTTACTCAATGTGTTAGAGCGGTCGCCCAGAAATTAGGTAACACCCCTGCTATTGCCCGTGCTTCCTATATAGACCCCCGGGTAATCCGAGCCTACGTAGATACAAACGACCTACTAAAGGTTCGTCAGACTGTGCTGACGCTGGAGCGCAAAAGCAACCTAAGCGCCGACGAGCACTGCGTGCTGCACCTTTTGGAAAAAGCTCCCTTTAAATAAATTAATGCTTGACTGCTATTTCGCCGCCGAACTTCCCTAAGGGGACGAATACAGGCTCGTTGGGAGACGGGAACAAATAGCGATAAGCTTCATCGGTTTCAACCTCACTGAGTCCTATAAGCTGGATCCACGGCGCACCAGTTGTCCATTCCACTACAGAAGTAATCTTGCCCTCAATGGCTATACCACCAACAGACCTAATGAAGGCCCTAGGCTCATATACAGGATACTCCCCCCTGATTAGTATCGGTTCTCCGGTGCTATTTCTTTTGGGTACTAACCACCGCTGAAGATTATCTACGCCAGTACGCCCTTGGCCCTCCCCGTATGCAATGTTAAACAATTTTAGCACGGTTGGGTTACGAAGTTCGGCGATAGGTATTGCTAATAACGATGTCTCTGGATTACCGGTTTCAGATCTTCCCTCAGTCATACCCCACTATTATACTATCTTTAGGATGCTTTAGCAATGTCCTTACCTCCTTCAAACGGCATATAGGATACATGGCACATACCCTGCCCGGTCCGTTGAGTGTATTTCTGATGGTAATCTTCAGCCCGCCAAAATTCTCCGGCCCGCTCTAATGAGGTTACTATAGATGACTCGTATGTATTGCTTAAACTTAACCTCTCTATTGCTTTTTCTGCAGCGAGCCTTTGATCTTCATTTTTATAAAATATGGCCGAGCGATAACTATCGCCTATATCAGGCCCTTGACGGTTTAGCTGGGTTGGGTCGTGCATCCGGAAGAAATGCCTTAAAAGAATTCCATAGCTTACCTTTTTTGGGTCATAGGTAACCTCAACCGCCTCAGCGTGCCCGGTAGTATGCGAACACACCTGCTCATAAGTCGGGTTGTCCGTATGCCCGCCGATGTAGCCGACTCTGGTCTGGATAACCCCAGGTACTTGATCAAAATAATACTGTGCTCCCCAGAAGCAGCCAGCCCCAAATATAGCTTTGTTTGTTTTCATATTATTATTATAGCTTTGATACGAACGGATTATCCTTTATGTAAAAACGCCAGGGCATTTCGGCAGCCTTTGTAATGCCAATACGGGAGCTGGCAATGATATCATCTGCCGGAACTGGTTCCTTTGAGGATTCTAGCCAAATGCTTGACGTGTTAAGTATTTTACCCGATAGTAAAGTGTCGCGTATACCTAGCGCCTGGGCCAGCTTTCCCGGGCCATTGGCCAGCTTTCGGGTATCCTTTATCTTGCCTCTGTATTTACGCATTATTCCTAATCCGGCAACCGGTTCCCCCGCCCTTATCAAAACACCTTCACCCCTCCCCTTCGGGCCGGTAACAATGTTGAGGCAATAGTGCATCCCGTAAGTAAAGTAAATATACAGTCGGCCTCCGGCCTCAAACATCGGTGCCGTGCGGGTAGTTATACCGCGAAAACTATGGCTGGCCGGGTCATCCTGGTGATAAGCTTCGGTTTCTACAATCCGGATTTTAACTTGGCCGTCGGGAGTGTCGCGTACCAGTACCCACCCAAGAAGTAGTGACGCAGCTTCCAGGGAGCTTTGACTTAAAATTTCTGACAGCGTTTATTAGGCTTCAAGGCGCAAGCGTTTGATTAACCACTCCCGGGGTAGGATCGACAGGAACCAGCCGGCCCGCGGACCAGATGTCTTACCTATTAGGACTTTATATAAAGCCTCAAACAGCTGTTTGGGCTGTAGATCAGTGCTATCTTTAAACTCATATACTGCTTTGTGGAACCATTCGCCATCGGCATCAGCCGGAGTCTTAGAGATTTTGGCACTCAAATCTTTCAGATATTTCTTTTCCTCATCCGATAAATCGGTCGGGACTTTTTCGGAAAGACTAAACTTAACATCTTCCGGTGCCCACTTGTCCAGCCATTCATCAATATACTTTAGCTCGTCCTTCAGTATTTGCTGATTCTGGTCGGCTTCGTAGCCGTGTTCAGTTCGCTTAATAATCTCTATAGTCGCGGCCGGATCTTTCAGTGCCGCCTGGTAGCTGGCTACCAGGTGAGAAAATGGCACCCGGCTTATAGTAGGGTTAAGCCCCCGGCGACTTATTTCTACCAATGGGCTACTGGAATCTTTAGACATCAGCTCGGCGAACTCATCAATCAGCTGCGATACCCCATTCTCGGGGTCGAAGTACAACCTTTTAGACGGCGGATAGCGTAGCATAAAATAACGGACTATCTCCGGCGGTAAGACCTTAACTACGCCCAAAGCATCCAACCCGGTGCCTTTGCTGGCGCTCATCTTCTTAGTGTCGCCGGCCATATTAACGAAGTCGTAGGCTACGGCAAGGGGCGGCTCGCTCAAAAATACCTGACGGGACAGCTCAACACCAGTATCATAGCTCCCTCCAGATGAGGCATGATCGCGCCCGAAAGGTTCGGCAGTTACTCCCAGTAGCCACCAGCGGGCGGGCCAATCAATCCGCCAGTCCAATTTGACGTCCCCGTTAGCATAAGACGTAGATTGCTCCTCACCGCCTACGTCCTCATAGGTAATAGCCTTGGCTTTCTTATCAATAGCCAGGAAGCGGCGCTTTTTTAGATAACCGTCTTCATTTATCTGAATCGGGGACCATTCCTCGCCCAATTTATGGCCCGACACAGTCTCTAGTATTTGACGGATGGCTGTTTCATCCTCAAGAGCCCGTTCAATGGCTGGAACAAAAAACCCGGCCTGATACTTCTTGTGCGATTGGATAAATTCTACCTCTATTCCCAAGGCTTTGGCGGCATCTATCAGACCCTGCAGGAAATAGTCAGCATAAGACTTGTCGGAGCCATCCGGTGCTGGGATATCATACAAAGGCCGTCCTAGATATTTATCAAATTCGGGAGGCACGTTTACGGGAACTTTCCGCAGGGCATCGAGGTCATCAACATAATACACATGGCGGGCCTGGCGTTGGCGCCGGCGTAACTCGAATAAAATACCGTCAGAAGTAACTAGTTCGCGCAAATGGCCCAAGTGATAGGTTCCGGATGGGGAGCCTCCGGACTCAATAAGAATCTCACCCTCCGGTTTGCGGGCAACAATCTCATCGACTAGTTTATCCAGCCACTGCATACACTTTGATTATATCTGATGTCTAGGATATGCTGACGATTTTGTAGGTAGTTTCGGCAGCTGAGCTTTTAAGTTCGGCTTTATCGCCGACAGCCTTGCCCATTAAAGCTAGCCCGATGGGAGATTCATCGCTGATTTTACCATTTAGTGGATCGGCCTCCATAGTACCGACCACCTGGAATTCTTTGGCCTTACCCTCGGCGCTTTTAAGTTTTACGGTCGAACCAAGCCGTACATTACCGTTAGATTTAGGCTTTTTAATCACCTGGGTATTTTGCAGAATATGGTCCAACTCACTGATGCGGGTTTCCAAGCGATCCTGGTCTTCCCGGGCGGTCTGGTATTCGGCGTTTTCGCTCAAATCGCCCAACTGGCGGGCCTGTTTAATCCGGTCCGCTACTGAGCTGCGTTGAGCAATCAAGCCCTCGCGCTCTTTTTGGAGTTCTTCCACCCCTAATTGTGTCAGTCGGAAAAGTTTCTTCATAATCTTAACGATACCTACCTTTGTTAACTTAGCCTGCCCTCATTCAACCTCTTAAGATTTGAAGATTATATCAGCCTGAAGCGGCCTTTACCAGCGTTTTAAGTAGATTTTCTTTATCTATTATTGCAGAGTCGCCTTTTGTTCTGGATTTTAGCTCATAACCGTTGGTTTCCATGGTTTTTTCGCTGACAACTACCCGGTTGGGCATTCCCAAAAGATCGGCATCAGCAAACATTTCGCCGGGCCGCTCATCACGGTCATCATATAAAACCGATACCCCTGCGTCACTTAATTCCTTATAGAGGTTGTCGGCTGCCTCGGCTACCATAGAGCCGTTACCTATCCGAACCAAATAGACATAAAACGGTGCCACGACTTCCGGCCAGACCAACCCTTTATCATCGGCAAATTTCTCAGCTATGGTAGCCACCAGCCGCCCCGGGCCGATACCATAGCAGCCCATAAGGACCGGCTTAAGTTGGCCCTGCTCGTCTGTGAAGTTCAGCCCTAGAGCCTCAGAGAAACGTGTGCCTAAGGGAAATATATTGCCAACCTCCACCCCGTTTTTTTCGACTAATTCGTCTTTTTGAAGACCCAAATCATTCAAAACCTTATCGCTATAGACCTCTTTATTAACCGCTAATTTTTTACCTTCGTGAACATATACGGTGTCCTCGCCTACGTCAATAACAGTTTGGAACTCGTGGCTGAATTTACTGAAACTGCCGCCACTGGCCACGGTTAGATAAGTATCAGCGCCCAGACCCACTCGTTCAAAGATAGCGGCGTAGCTTTTTTTAGCTTTTTCGTAAAAGGCGTCGTGTTGGGCCTGGTTCGCGGAAAAGGAGTACAGGTCTTTCATGATGAATTCACGAGTGCGCAAGAGGCCGCTTTTGGAGCGCAGTTCATTGCGGAATTTAGTCTGGAATTGGTATGGATAAACCGGCAGATCTTTATACGAGTTAACGAATTGCTTCATAATCACCGTCAAAGCCTCTTCGTGGGTCCAGCCCAGTCCCAGCTCCGGCCCCAGATGAAAGCCTTTCCCGCTGTGCATCCGAGTCTTAAACCAGACATCGGCCGCCTCCTCGTGCCAGCGTCCGCTTGTCTCCCAATTGTCTTTAGGCTGCAAAGCGCTCAAATAAATCTCTTGCCCGCCGAGCTTGTTAATTTCTTCCCGAATAATATCCATTACCTTATTAAGCACCATCAATCCCATCGGTAGATAGTCATAGACACCG
This sequence comes from Saccharimonadales bacterium (SeqCode), assembly GCA_040900005.1. Taxonomy (GTDB): domain Bacteria; phylum Patescibacteriota; class Saccharimonadia; order Saccharimonadales; family UBA10212; genus JBBDZV01. The sequence goes on along the minus strand of JBBDZV010000091.1, from coordinate 4,528 downwards.
GCCATTTCTTTATGGATATAACCGCCACGAATTAAAAGTTGGGCGTTTTTGGCCACCTCGTCGGCGGGAGCCTCACGCCGGGTCTTAATAAACAATTGGCTGCGTCTCATACTTCCCCCAATTGTATCAGATGGCAATGTCTAGAAGTAGACGATAAAGGCCATAAGATTATTAAATATATGAACCATAATGGACGCATAAAGTGCCCCGGTTTTTTCTCGAAGATATACTAAGACTGCCGACAATATAAACGTATGGATACCGGCCGCCCACAGCAGGCCCGAACCATCGCCGCTCATCAAGTGAGCAGCGCCGAATAATATGCCGGTAGCTAGTAACGAGGGTAAAAAGCGCCAGTGAGCCCGCAGCCCCGAATAGAGGTATCCGCGCATTAAAATTTCCTCGCCAAGGGGTGCCAGAATTACCAGCGCTGTAAAAGCTAAGATGCTATCGCGGTATGTGTTTAAGTAGTTAAAGCCGATGTCCTGGGGTTGATCTAAATTAATGGCGGGTAAGAACTGTTTGATTAAAAGGCCCGCGATTATCAAGAGACCATAAAAAGTCCCAAAACCTAAGACCGCCTTCCATAAATCACTCCACCGCGCCAAACGGCCCAGGCCGATGGCCGAGAGACGTAGGCCTCGCTTTTTTAAGATACGATAAACCCAGTAGATTGACAGGCCCTGGGCCAATAATAAGTAAAAAAACTGGGCAGCGGCGGAGTTTTCCAAGGAGCTATAAACCCCGGTTTTTAAACTTAGCACCGTTTCGACTGCCATATACGCTAGAAGCTGGCTGACGATAAACAAAACGATAAGGGTAGTAAGTACCCGCAGTGGATTTCCTAGACTTTTGTCAGGCTTTTTCCTAACCAGCGACCGGCGCCCGCTAAGCTGCCGCAAAGGTCCCTGCGCCTCGTCTTCGGGAGCACTAGAGCTAGAACTACGCGCTTGAGTAAATCGCAAGACATCATTGAGGCGTGTAGTGAAATGTATATGCAATACTTTGAACGAACCCCGAAAATGATAACGCAGCGATTTGCCAAGAGCGCTGGCAGAGTTCCCGGCTCTGCCGGGAAGCAGGTCAGCGCGCCGCGTAAGTTCTAGGTCAGAAGAAGCGGCGGACATCAACGATAGTGATTAACAGTATCAGGGAAAGTAATATAAGCATCCCGGTGCCGTGGATGCGTTCTTCGGCTTTCTGACTCAAGGGGCGTTTGAGGGCAAGCCTGGAGGTCGCAGTAACTAGCAAGCGTCCGCCGTCCAGGGCTGGGATTGGCAAAAGATTTATTAAGGCCAACGTCAAAGAGATTACGGCGATAATCATCAGCATAAAATTGATGCCCAAAGAACCCCCACTCCAAAGCACCGCTCCAATAGCCACTGGGCCGCCAACCTGGGCGGAGGCTTTCGCCTGGCCTTCTGAGCGGGCTTCCGGGTTG
>JBBDZV010000091.1:0-2987 GCA_040900005.1 Saccharimonadales bacterium (SeqCode) | reverse complement strand
GGTCCCCGCCCTGACTTGCTGGTGGGTTATACGGGTGTCGCTAGCGACCGTGAACTGTTCCTCTCCTACTGTACGCTGATCCAGAATCTTCGGCATACCGATTAGTGCCAGGATAGTTAGTAAGGCCAACCCCGCTAGTAGATTCATAGTTACTCCGGCCAACATTATCTTGGCTTTAGCAGGTAAGCTCGCGGCACCAAAACTGCCAGGACGCTCATCGGCATCATTCTCGCCTTTTAGTTTCACAAAACCGCCCAAAGGTAGAAGATTTAGGCTAAGCAACATACCGGATTTTAATTTCTTACCTATAAGACGCGGCGGAAAGCCCAGCCCGAATTCCTCGACTTCCACCCCGTTACGGCGAGCCGCTAAGAGGTGGCCCCACTCATGAATAATGACCAAACCCATAAACAAAAGTAGGCCCAAGATGAACAATAAAATCTGCATCAGAGGGTCAATATTTCTTTTTCTTTAGCAGAGGACATGGCTTCAATCTCGTTCTTTTGGCTGGCTAGCATGTCGTCCACCTGTTTTTCAGTTCTGGCCAGCTCGTCGCGGCTGATCTGTTTGCTCTTTTCGGCGGTTTCAGCTTTTTTCAGTTCGTCACGCCGGATTTGGCGGGCAGCCACGAAGGCTTCTTCCACTTTCTGGCCTAGCACCTTCACCATTGAGGTGCGGGTTTCGGTGGTTAACGGCGGAATCTGAACTCGTATTACCCTGCCGTCGTCGGCCGGATTCATTCCCAGCGCTTGGTTATCGCGGATAGCCGCTGTAATCGCCTCTAGATTATTCGGGTCAAACGGCGAAATCTGCAGCAGCTGGGCTTCAGGTGCGGTTATACCGGCGGCGGCTTTGAGGGGCATAGTCTGCCCATAGACTTCTACCATCACCCCCTCCAGCATACTCGGGTGAGCCCGGCCGGTCCGCAGTTTTTTCAGTTCTTCCTGCAAGTGAACGGTTACTACGGCTAGTTTTTTCTTGGTTTCAGAAACTACTTGGTTTTGATCCATTGTCTCCCTCAGGCGTTTATGGTTCTAATTATAAACTAGTTTACTTCGCCCAGAGCCATGCGGGAAAAGCGTCGAACTACGATGTTTTCACCCAGTTTGGCAATGTGCTCTTTGACGTAATCCCCGACGGTTTGCTCGGAATTCTTGACAAACGGCTGCTGCAATAAAGCTACTTCGTCTTCCGGTTCGCTGGCCGCAATATGCAGACATAAGTCCTTGACCAGCTCCTTGAATTCATCGGTTTTGGCTACAAAATCGGTTTCACAGTTAACTTCTACTAAAACGCCGATGCGGCCGTCGTGTACGTAGCTGCCAATCAGTCCGGCTCTGGCTTCGCGCTCCGCTCGCTTATCAGCTTTGGTCAGACCCTTTTGACGCATAGCCTCAAGCGCCTTGTCAAAATTGCCTTCGGCCTCCACTAGCGCCTGTTTGGCATCAGTGATACCAACACCGGTCAGTTCACGCAGTCTTTTAATTTCTGCAGGTGTAATTTCTGCCATATTTCTAGCCTATACCTTTCACGGGGCCGATTACAGCCTCTTTTTCCTGTTTGGCAGGTTCTTCTTGCGTTGCGGCGGCAATTTTGGCACCGGCCGCTTCGGGTTTTTCCTCGCTAGCTGGCTTTTTGGCTTTGCTCTTGCCTGTTTCAATCGCTTTTTGAATGTAGTCTAGAATCAGGTTTATGGTTTTGACAGCATCATCGTTACTAGGGATTGGGTAATCCGCAACATCCGGGTCGGCGTTGGTATCTATCAAAGCTACCACTGGAATACCCAGCTTGCGGGCTTCCCTGACCGCATGGATGTCATTGAGCACATCCACCACGAAAACCGCCCCTGGTTTCGCTGCCAGTTCTTTTACTCCTCCGTAGAGGTGGTTCATATCTTCAATTTCTTCCTGGTAGCGCTGAACTTCCAGTTTGCTGTAGCGAGCGGCAAGTTCACCACTGGCCATACGGCTTTCCAGGTCTTTTAAGTGCTTGATACGCCCACCGATGGTAGCTTTATTGGTCAGCATCCCGCCCAACCAGCGCTGGGTAACGTAGGGCATACCGGTGGCCAGGGCTACCTCTTTGACTTTGTCTTTTGCCTGGCGCTTGGTACTTACTAAAAGTACTTGCTTGCCCTCGGTAGCCGTTTCGGTTAGGAAACTCAGGGCCCGCTCCAGAGCCTCTACAGTCTTAGTCAGATCGATTATATGGTTGCCGTCGCGCTTGCTATGGATAAAAGGCGCCATTTTGGGGTGCCAGCGGCTGGTCTGATGCCCAAAGTGAGCGCCGGCTTCTAAAAGCTGCTTAATGTCTACATCTGTGGCTGATGCCATCTTTTGTTGAATCCTTTCTCACCGTGGAAGCTACTGGCCCGAGTCGGTCCTACACGGAACCGGTCGGGAGGATTGTCTATCGAAAGTTCCACTGTTTAATTTATGACTCCAGCTATTGTACCCCTGTAAGAGATTTAGTGCAACTTCTTTCCGGCATGTTTGCTAAATAATGTTTTTTATGCTATAATTAAGGATTAGACTATGGGTATTCTTGGCTCCATAAAACCGAACTTAGTGAACGAAGCCGCTGCCTCTTTTTTGAGCGCAGAGGCTGTTTATTCCGTTCCGGTCGACTTTCCAACCCCCTACCCTTGCTTATATGTAGCAAATGGGTTAGGGGAAGCCGCCCTAGATGTAATGATTGCTAATAATTTGATGGGGCCTGATGTAATCGAGAATATAAGATTAAGACAACGGCTTGAAGAGGCTATCAAAGAAGTGGTGCCAAACAGTGCCCAGATAGTGCTGAAACGCGAAATCGGCGCTAGAATCCTCAATAACTACTCACCAGACGGTGAATTCAACCCTAATTAATAAGACATTGACCCCAGAGGGCTAAAACGGATATACTAGCCGGGTTATGAAAAAGGATTTACACCCTACCGATTACCGCCCCGTTGTCTTTCAGGACCTGAACGACAATACTACTATTTT
>JBBDZV010000090.1:0-2049 GCA_040900005.1 Saccharimonadales bacterium (SeqCode) | reverse complement strand
CCGTGGCTACTGCTGCTAGCCGGGATAGTAGGGATTGCGGCTTCTCTGATCCTTTCCATAGAGAATATCGACCAACTGAAAAACCCCGGACAGGCGGCCGCCTGCGACCTTAGTCCAATCCTAAGCTGTAGCTCCGTGACCAAGAGTAGTCAGGCCGAAGTTTTGAGCTTTCCTAACCCCTATATCGGTCTGGCTGGTTATGCGATTATTGCCACGATTGGTGCGACCTTGCTGGCCGGGGCTCGCTTCAAGCGCTGGTTCTGGCTAGCCACAGAAGCCGGCCTGCTGTTAGCCTTAATATTCATCCACTACTTGGCCTTCCAGAGCTTATATCGCATCGGAGCGCTGTGCATCTTCTGCATGATGGTCTGGGCTGTGACCATTCCAGTCTTTTGGTATACCACTTTATACAATATCCGTGCAGGTCACATAAAACCCCCGCCGAACCTCAAAAACGCTGCCGATTTTGCCGGCCGTCACCACGGTGATATCTTGGTTATTTGGTTCGGGATTTTGATACTGCTTATCGGCAAGCGCTTCTGGTATTACTGGAGTGGTTTAATCTAATCCTCGCCGCTTTAGCCGCTTGGGACCTCCCACGAGTATGCCTCGACCAAATATGCAGCGCCGGTTTTTTAAGGAGTCTGACGATATAGGGTGATATTAGGTAGGCGCCGATGGCATATAGGACCCCTAAAACAACGTCAATGAAGTAGTGCTCGCCCTGATAAACGGTCCCAAAGAATATTACCAGGGGGTACAAGGCCGACAGGGCTCCCCATTTGCGCCCGTAATACCGGAAAACGAAGATGGACACCAAAATCGCCCAAGCTGCATGCAGGGAGGGCACGGCAGCCACGGGGTTAGGCGAAATGTGGTTATAGACCGACGGAAAATCGGTCAAGCCGAGTGAATGCCAGACATCGCTAGATATACGGGTAACCGGCTCTATATGACCGTTATCCGACGCCAGCCAGGGCGGAGCCGCCGGAAACAATAAAAATGTGAAGAAGGCTGCAAACGATACTACCGTAAAGGTCACGACATACCGCCAGTAATACGACTGCTTAGTCTGCCAAATCAAAATGGCCAGACCTATCGGCAGAACGAAATGGAGTAGATAGGGCAGGTAAAGCGCAAAGTCGTACCAACGAACGTGGCCGTGCCATAGCCAGCTTTGCAGACTGACCGTCGGCAGTTCGCCGAACAGCCAGCGGTCGATAGAGGGTGGAAAACTATAGTTCACGTTGGTATTTAGCTGGTCGGCAATGCCCCTAAAAGAATCGTAGGTTAGCAGTATCAGGATAAAGGGCAGCAGCCGTTTTAAAACGAACATAGCCTGTCGAAATATCATGCAGAAGAAGAACACAAATATGACAACTTTATCTGGGGTAGGGAAGCTAGGTTCACGAATAAAAATTATCGTCAGAATTATTGTCAGGACAAGTCCAAGCAGGGGTGAAAGGTTGCTTTTAATTTTTTTCACTGATTTATATTGTAGCCTATGAGTCTCACGGCACTATTGCCAAAGGACGAGTGGGGGATTACTATTTAGCTATAAGCATTAACGCTATAGGGAGAAATTATCATGGCGTCGAATAACAAAACAGACAAGAGCTTGTTCGCGTGGGCAGCTATGCGCATAGGTCTGGGGTTCATATTCTTATGGGCCTTTTTGGACAAACTACTGGGGCTGGGCTTCGCTACCTGCCGCGATAAACTGACCGATGTGGTCAGTAGCGGTTGTTCCGACGCTTGGCTGTATGGCGGCTCTCCGACCGACGGTTACCTCAAATTCGCCTCACAGGGGCCGTTCGCCGATTTCTTCCAGAGAATGGCCGGCCAATCTTGGGTGGACCTGGTGTTCATGGCCGGGTTAGCGGCGCTAGGGGTAGCGTTGATATTGGGTATCAGCCTGCGACTGGCTTCAATCGCCGGAATACTTTTGATGATTCTGATGTGGAGCTCGGTACTGCCGCCGGATAACAATCCAGTTCTTGACGAGCACATCATCTACGCCATAGCCTTGGTAGGGATTGCCGCTACCGC
>JBBDZV010000089.1:0-2049 GCA_040900005.1 Saccharimonadales bacterium (SeqCode) | reverse complement strand
GGCCCTTCAAAATGGCTTCGTAGGTCTCTAGTGGGTGCCGCGTCAAATAAATTCCTAAAAGCTCCCTTTCCCATAAAAGCTGCTCTGCGGGGCTAAAGTGCAGGTCGCTGTGAGCCAGGCTGAACTGTGGTGCAGTGGTTTCAGCCTGACTTTCACCAAAAAGATCGACCTGTCCGCTAGCAATGTTTTTGTGGAAACGATTTGCTTGGGCCAGAATATTATCAATGTTACTGACGAGTAAGCTCCGGGCGCCAAACTGATCCAAGGTTCCCGACTTTATTAGGCTTTCCAGCGCCTTACGATTTACGACCCGGGGATCTACGGTTCTACAAAACGCCTGCAAATCGTCAAATTTTCCGCCTAAAGTTTCCCGGGCACGCAAAATCTCATCAACCGCTCCGTGGCCAACATTCTTTATAGCATCCATGCCAAAGCGAATCTCGTTTACCTCTGGTACGACCGCGAACTCGTGGAATGATTGATTTACGTCAGGCGGTAAAACAGCAATCCCCATATGCTTGCATTCGGTGATTTCGATGGCTAGTCGGTCAGTATTGTCGTAGTCGCTGGTCATTAAAGCCGCCATAAAAGCCGCTGGATAATGGGCCTTTAAATAGGCTGTCTGATAGGCAATCAGTCCGTAACACGCCGAGTGCACCTTGTTGAAGCAATAAGCTGCAAATTCTTCCAACTGCTTCCAGAATTTTTCCATAAGTTTACGGTCGGCACCAACCGTGTTAACACCGCCCTCGATAAAGTCGGATTTCAACTTAGCCATGACTTCCGGAATTTTCTTACCAATGGCTTTTCTCAGCGTATCGGCTTGCCCTCCGGTAAAGCCGCACATCTCTTTGCTAATCTGCATAACCTGCTCTTGGTAAACGATGACCCCGTAGGTATTCTCTAACGACTGTTTCATAGCTGGATGGAGATACTCTATTTTTTTCTTGCCGTGTTTTCTGGCGATGAAGTCGTCTATCCACTGCATCGGGCCGGGGCGATAAAGCGCCACCATGGCGATAATATCCTCAAAGACCGTGGGCTTCAGCTGTTTTAGATAGCGACGCATGCCAGCCGACTCCAGCTGGAACACACCGGTAGTTTCGCCTCTCTGAAGAAGTTCAAAGGTTCTTTCATCATCCATTGGGATATCGGCAATCTCAATATCCTTGCCGTATACTCGTTTGATTATCCTAAGAGCGTTTTTTATCGTCGTAAGGTTTGAGAGACCTAGAAAGTCAATTTTAAGCAGACCTAGCTCTTCTATGGGGTTCATAGAGTACTGGGTGGCTAGAACGCCCTTCTGGGCCATTTCAAGGGGCACAAACTTCACAATGTCATCGGGAGCTATGACCACCCCAGCGGCGTGCACGCCGTGACTTCGGATAGTACCTTCCAGCTTGGTCGCCAGGTCAAACACTCGGGCTGATTGAGAATTGTTAGAATTCTCCTGCGTCAAATCCGGTATCTCTCTTATGGATTGAGCCAGTGGGGTGTGCCGTCCCTGGACGGGCGGCGGAATCATCTTAGCCAGACGATCCGCTTCAGCATAAGGTACTTGGAGCACCCTAGCCACATCGCGTACCGAGTTTCTAGCCGCCATCCGGCCGAACGTCACGATGTTAGCAACCTTGTCTCGTCCATATTTGTCGATGCAGTAATTAATCACCTCTTCGCGGCGGGTATCTTGAATGTCTATATCCATATCTGGCATGCTAATACGATCCGGGTTCAAAAATCGTTCAAACAGTAAATCATACTGCAGGGGGTCAATCTCGGTGATGCGCATGGCGTAGGCCAGGATAGAACTGGCGGCACTCCCTCTACCGGGACCAAAAACTATTCCCTGATCTTTCCCCCAATTAATAAAATCGCCTACTATCAAGAAATAGCCGTTAAAACCCATCTTATTTACAATTTCAAGCTCGTACTCAGCCCGAGCGACTGTCTCTTCATCCAGAAGGGCTCTGGCCTTGGCGGCCGTCAAGGCCAAAGATTTTTGCCTTTCCATCCCTTTATAGCGCCAGACTAAGCCTTGCCACACCTGTT
>JBBDZV010000088.1:0-2137 GCA_040900005.1 Saccharimonadales bacterium (SeqCode) | reverse complement strand
AGAACTTTGCGGAGCGAATGAAAGAGCTAGAGAACACAGCCCTAAGCTTTGACGGTATCGAAAAAGCCTACGCTATCAGTGCCGGTCGCGAAGTCCGGGTGTTTGTACGGCCCAAGAACATCGATGATCTGCAGGCCATTAGATTGGCCCGCGATATTGCCAACAAGATTGAGTCCACTATGCAGTATCCAGGAACAATCAAGGTCAATGTCATCCGCGAAACCCGGGCCATAGAATTTGCCAAGTAGCACTCATGAAAGCGGTCATTCTCCACGGCACAGACAATAACCACAATGGAAATTGGTTTCCCTGGTTAAAAGACGAACTAGAGAATTTGGACTACGAAGTTTGGGTCCCAGACTTACCCAAATCTGAACGCCCCAACCTGGAGCGCTACACAAAGTTTCTGCTCAGTAGCGGCTGGGACTTCAAAGACAATTTAATTATCGGTCATTCAGCGGGTGCAGTTGAAATCCTGCACTTGCTTGAGAATTTGCCAAAAGGTACAAAAGCGCATACCGCGATCATGGTTGCAGTTTTTAAGGGTGACCTCGGGTGGGAAGTTTTGCGGGACTTAGCAAGTGTTAAGTATGATTTTGAAAAAATTAAAGAAAACGCCAAAAATATAATCGTTGTCCATTCCGACGACGACCCCCATTGTCCGATAGAAGGCGCCCAAGAAATAGCCGGCGAGTTAAGCGCAAAAATGATTGTCATGCATGGTATGAAGCACTTTAGTTTACACACAGACCTACGTTTTGATAAATTTCCAGAGCTACTAGGGATTATCAAGAATGAGGTGTTATAATTACCCCTGTTGCAGTTTCGCAATTTTGTGAAAACACGCAGTGCAAGTTTTTACAAAATTGAGAGGAACGACATAGCACCAAATCTAAGCTTTTGACGGACCGGCAAAACGAGATAGGTGTGCCAGTCGTGACGACGGGGTGTGGCGCAGTTGGCTAGCGCGCCGCGTTTGGGACGCGGAGGTCGAAGGTTCGAGTCCTTTCACCCCGACCATTTTATTTGTTTTTGGCCTCGTAATAGAGGGTGGTTGTGAAAACCGTTCCGACAACCTTTAGCGCGACATAAGATGTCGCGCCCAACAACAACCCGGCTAACCACCCCACGAGATTGGCTGTCTCGCTATCAAGCCAGTATTTTTCAATTAAAGGTGGCAAAAATACAGTGAGGCCTAGCAGTAAAACGGCAATTATCATTGCCACACGTATTATTACTCCTTCGTAGCGCACCTTGCCTAAAATCTCTATAGAATTACGAATAGTTAACAGTAAGCCGCTACGCCCGCTGACAACTTCCGGGGCGATTTGAGGAGTATGTAAAGTGAATGAACTGATTATTACGCCGAAGATGCCCTTTGGCAACTTGCGGTATTGGGCAATTATTCCCAGTGGAAAAAAGAAAATGGAAACGAGGGCGAATTTAGTCACCCTACCAAACCGTCTTAAAACAACTCTTAAGCCGTAAAGGAAAGAAGTCGGCCTTCCTTCAAGTTTCTGCAGTACAGCGGCGGAAGCTGCATAGCTGAAATAGGCTGTTACTAGTGCGGTGTAAAAAAACGAGAATGAGCCCACACCTAGGAGTATGCGGAAGTCTTGAGGCGTGTTATCCACCACCGAAAAAAAAGTTGAATGCCATAACTTATTCCATAATCCGAACACCAAGCCATTAACTATAGGCAGAGTGGTAGCGATAAAAATAGCCGCTATATAAGGGTAAGCAGCTATCTGAGGATCCTTTTTTAGAGTCCTTAAGCCCTTTGTCACAATGCGGCCGGTGTTATGAAATGACTGAAAAACGGTCTGACGGAAGCGGTTTAGCATCTTAGTTTTATATCAGCTTAAATACGCCAGGTAAAGAGAAAATTTCATATGTGTAAGGGGTTAGTATATAGTTTACCAGAGCGGGGATTAGCGCAGCTCGGTAGCGCGCCGCGTTCGGGACGCGGAGGTCGTGGGTTCAAATCCCGCATCCCCGACCACGTTACACTTTAGCAAGTAAGCTACAATTATTCTTATGCTTAAACTTTTAGCCTGTTTCACCGGAGCTTTCCTTCTGCTTATGATTGCTGAAGCCGGCTGGCGAGGCAAAGCCCTAAAAGGTGAGATTCATCGTA
>JBBDZV010000087.1:0-2183 GCA_040900005.1 Saccharimonadales bacterium (SeqCode) | reverse complement strand
CGCTCGCTATCTTTTTTGTCGGTTTAACTTTGAGCATCGCTTTGCTCAGCTGGTCGGTTCGAACACTGAGCAGTGTTCCAACCAGCGACAATCGCCGCCGCGGCCGCTAAATTCGTTTAGCTAAATTAAAAACTCTCCCCTTGGGGAGAGTTTTTTGGTGAGGCTATCACCTTACTACTTTAATGGACTGATGAATATCAAATGGAGCTACTGCTCAGCTGAGCAGCGCTCCGCCGTCAACAACAACCTGACTGCCTGTCATATACGAAGACAGCTTAGACGCCAGAAAAAGGGCAACCATTCCAATTTCATCAGGCTCACCCATACGGTGCATTGGTATTTTAGCCATGAACGCCCTTATAGATGCTGCCATCTGTTCTGCCGATGCCCCCTGGCTCATAGCAGCCACGCCAGGTGTGGCAATGCCGCCTGGTGCAATGGCGTTTACCCAGATTTTGTGTTCGGCAAGCTCTAGGGCTGAATTTTTAGTGAAACCCCATACACCGTGCTTGGACGCATCGTAGTGAGCTAGCCCAATCATTGAGGGGTGCAGTGCATCAATAGATGTGATGTTAATAATGCGTCCGCCACCTTTTTGTTTCATAACTTCAGAGGCGTATTTAGTGGTCAGGAATACACTTCTCAGATTGACGTGCATAACCCTCTCAAACTCTTCTTCGGTCATTTGGGCAACAGGGACGGGCGGATAAATACCGGCATTGTTGACTAGGATATCGACGGAGCCAAATTTTTCCTGACAGGCGCTAATCATATTCTTCACGTCTGCTTCGCTTGAAACATCGGTTTTTATACCGGCAGACACCCAGCCTTTTTCAGTCAATCCGTCGGCTGTTCTGAAAGCAGCCGCTTCATCCATATCGGCAATCAATACCTTTGCCCCGGCTTCAGCCAGACGATAGGCTATCCCTTGGCCAATGCCTTTAGCACCACCAGTCACTATTGCTGCCCTGCCCTCTAGAAGCAGCAGCTTGGCTAGGGGTAATAGTGGTTTATTCTCCATTTATCCTGCTGCTTCCGCTTCGGCTTTGGTCTTATGAATAGTCCCATCAGGATGATGCGGCGGGGAATAACTGGTGATTATTTTCAGTGGCTGATTGCTGCTGGCCACAATATTGTGTTTAATCCCTGCTGGTACTAGCACAAGGTCGCCCGTATTATATTCAGAACTTTGGCCGTCTAGGTATACAGTGCCCTTACCACCGACAAGGTATAGCACCTGGTCGTTATCTGCATGGGTTTCCTCGCCGATTTCCCCGCCGGCCGGAATATGCATTATTACTATCTGGGTATGCTTCCCAGTTTCTAGCACCTGCCGGAAGTGTTCATTATCTAATGCTTGTTGTCTGATGTTAGCTAGTTTGCCCATTGGTTAAATTATACCAAAGCCTTAAATGCTTAACAGTAACCGTTTGAATATCGTTTGAGTATTCGTGGTGCAGCAAGGTTGATGAAAGTGTAACAATTGTGCGCGGCGAACTCTTATTTTCCGGCGAATGGTGAGCCAAAGACGCCAACGGCAAGTTCGACCCAAATAAGCAGCACGGCTGCAAAGACTATAAGCGCCAGGATAGGCCGGTACTTAGCATTGACTCTAGTCTTCATCAGCTCAAATATAAGACCGGCGCCAATAAGGAGGGTGCCTATGATAATAAAATCGCCTACGCCCCAATCCACTTCTTCTGAAAATTGCATCGCCACCAGGGGTATCAGTAATATGAAGGCAGTGCCGAGCAGTAGGCGGACAATGCTGTTTTTTGGAATCGTTTTTTTCATATCTTTATCGTAACAAATTTTTGCTACCTTGAGCGGCAAGGTAGCGCCCACCGCCGGGCTGCGTTTGAACAAGATGGTCTTCACTTGCTGCAAAGTCGGCCAAGCCGAACACCTTCGCTTACGCTCAGTTAAACATGCGTTTGGCCGCACGTCTTTGCAGTCTGCGCTCATCTCTCTGTTCAAGCCGATGCCCGGACCCATTTCACTATTTGGTGCGGGTGAGGGGACATACTACCCACAAGTAATCCGCCTTAGGCGGATTCTCGCGGGCCGCGGCTCGCGGTCTCACGGGATGGCTCGACAACGCTCCGCCCGTTAGAGTCCCACGAAACTAAAGCAGTTTAGTTGCTCTCACCTACAAAAATGGCCCGGCAACCCCACCATAAATG
>JBBDZV010000086.1:0-2188 GCA_040900005.1 Saccharimonadales bacterium (SeqCode) | reverse complement strand
GAACTACTCAACGAAATCTTGTTACAAAAAAAACTAAAACTAGTAGCTATCGCCGGCACTCACGGTAAAACCACCACAACGGCTATGGCCATTTGGCTTTTCAAACAGCTCGACCTGCCCGTCAGCTACTCAGTCGGGGCTAAGTTGTCATTTGGGGAGCTGGCTCAATATGATCCCGAGAGCGAATATTTTGTCTACGAAGCCGATGAATATGACAGAAACTTCTTAAGTTTTTACCCATATAGAGCCGCAATTACCGGAATTGACTGGGACCATCCGGATATTTATCCGACCCGCGAAGCCTATCTTGATGCCTTTAAAGAGTTCTTGGACCAAAGCCAATGGACTTTAGTGTGGCACGATGACGCTGACCAGCTTGGCTTATCAGCCGCCAGTAACCACCACATATTAGACCGGCAGGAACCGGCTATCGACAAGATAAAACTACAAGGCCGGGTCAACCGTGAAAACGCCTGGCTAATAGCCCAGACGGTAAGTCAAATAACTAAAAGGGCTGTTGGGGAGTTGATTGAGATACTAAATCAGTTCCCCGGCCTGTCCCGCCGCTTTGAGCAAGTCGAGCCGGGCATTTTTACCGATTACGCCCATACTCCGCCAAAAATAAGGGGTGCCCTGCAGCTAGCGCATGAAGCAGCTGGCGATAAGGTCGTAGTGGTATACGAGGGCCTGCATAACACTCGCCAGCATTTTATAAAAGATGAACTGAAGCATCTATTCGACGGGGTTAAGCGCCTTTACATCGTCCCAAGTTATCTAGCCCGCGAGGATGAAAGCTTAGAACTAATAACTCCATCAAAAATGCTTGACCTGTTAAGTAATAAGGCCCGCGGACATTCTGAGGCCGCAGAGCTCAATGACGAATTAATCGTAAAGATAAAGAACCATGCCCAGCACGGGGATACGGTGCTGGCTCTTAGCGCCGGTGGAGCCGGTTCCCTAGATGAGTGGCTGAGACAAAACTTCCGATAATTTAGCCTAGGGCAAAAAAAGCGGCGGTAGATAATAACGCCCCTGCTGCTATAGCCGCAGTTATAGCCAGGACCGGAGTATCTGATGGGGTTTTAGTAGGTTTTGTGGGTTGGGCTGCGACAGGGGGCTGATAATGAATGGGAGCTGTTGGGACCGAAGGTATAACTGCCACCGGTAATTGTTGGCTAGCCACCGGAATGATTTGACCAAGCTCCGGATTCACCGGCTGTGGCGGCATGACATCATGCACCAGGGCTGGTGATGACCCGGCAGACGCAGAGACTGGTGGGTTCATATCTCAAATATAGCATAAGCGACATTCGAAGATTGGTATCTGATTTAATATATCTATGACATTCGCTGAAAAACTGCAATCTGCCCAAAAACACCTATCTAAAAATGATAGGACCCTGGCAAAAGCCATAAAGACTTATGGGGATTGTCAGTTAAGACCCCACAAAGACCATTATGGTGAGCTGGTCAGCGGCATAGTCGGTCAGCAATTGAGTATTAAGGCGGCCGCGGCAATCTGGCAAAGAGTGTTGGCTTTGTCCGATGGTAAAATGCCCACTCCGCAGCAACTTGTAAAAATCGATGTCGAAACCTTGAGATCTATCGGGCTAAGTTATGCCAAGGCTAGCTACGTCCAAGATCTTGCTCTGCATATTATCGATGGGCGACTAGATATGGATTATATAGCCAAGCTGCCCAATAAGGAGATAATGAGCCAGCTAACAGCCGTAAAAGGTATCGGCGAGTGGAGCGCTCATATGTTTATGCTATTTGGCCTAGGGCGGCTGGATATCCTGCCTGTCGGTGATCTTGGCATTAAAAAGGCCGCTATGAATTTATATGGATTAAAAGAGCTGCCGGATCGCATAGCGCTAGAGGCTTTAAGTTCAAAAAATAGCTGGAAACCATATGAGTCGGTGGCAGCATGGTATTTATGGAAGAGTCTGGAAAATGACGGGATACGAATTAAGAAAGACTAATTACTCAGGCTAGTCAAGTAATTAGCGGTAATCACCGCTGCCTTTAAGCTTGCCCCGTTTTTGGCGATCGGATAGCTTGGCAAGGTTGGCCTCGGCAACTTCTGCCAGACTATAACCAAGATAGTCTGCCAAGGTAGCTACATACCATAATGTATCTCCCAGTTCGTCAGCCAGAGATTTTTTATCCAATTTCGCTATATCGGCTT